>JAFUWP010000008.1 GCA_017483405.1 Oscillospiraceae bacterium
CACCAAAGAGGAATTACATGCTGAAATCCGGTATCTGAACCGGCTTCTGCATGACAAAGGGCTTCGGGTACTGCCGCTCCGGTATCAGAATCAAAGGGCACTGATTTATGTCTACCGTCCGGAACGGCTCAGACAGGATTTCGATTGCTGTGAAACCTGCCGGATTCTGAAACAACAAGGCTATGAAACGCTGAATCAGAATCAATGCCTTGCGGAACTGATTTCCCGTCTCCGCGATGAAGATGATTTTCCCCATGAAATCGGATTGTTTTTAGGCTATCCGCCGGAAGATGTGCTCGGCTTTATCGAGAAAAAGCCTTGTCTTTGCACCGGATGCTGGAAAGTCTATCACAATCAGAAAGAAGCCGTGAAGTTATTCGCCAAATACCGAAAATGCACGGAAATTTATCTTGAGGAATATCACAAGGGCAAACCGCTCGAAAAATTAGCCGTTTCTGAACGAAAAGCACCAGTCGCATGATTTATGCGCTGATGCTTTTTTGTTTTATGATTTTTTCAGAAGCTTTGTTTTCCACTGATAAGAAATTTTCCCCTGATAGCGATTTTCTTCAATTTCCGGAAGAACGGATGTTTTTCCGGATTTTGTCGTGCAGGTAACGGATTTTCCGTTCAGCAGTGCGGAAACCTGTTCATCCGTGAGCGGTGTGCCATAGACTTTATCCAGCTTCATTCCGCATTTTTTAGAACAGTACCATCCGTAAGCACCTTTGGCAATTTCGGCCTTGCAGTGCGGACAGGAAGATTTCTTTTTCGATGCCGATGGTTTCGGCTTCGGCGCAGGTTTCGCAGGCGGAACGGCCTTTTTCTTCACATATTTCTGATATTTGGCAGTATAATCAACAGGATTTTCCGTATGCCGGTTCAGAAAGAAATCTGCATATTTTTTCATATCAGCATCGGAAAGCTCCGACAGACGGACGGTTTCATGCAGATTCCGGATAAAATTCACAAGCTTATCGGCCTTTATGACCTGTTTCTGAATCTGTTCCGGAGCTTTGTCCGTTTTCAGGATGCTTCTGCTGTCGGTAAAAACTACAGCCGGATAACAGCGTTTTTTCACTTCCGGACAGATTCGGCAGAGTAAATCTACATGCCGGCGGTTCTGCTCTGTCGGGTCGGAGATGCTTTGTCTTGTGCCGTCTTTTTTCGTGATGATGAACTGTCCGCTTTTGTCAACCTGCAAATCAGAACTATAATTCTTACATTCCAGAATGAGAATTATCTTTCTGGTGATGACTAAAAAATCAATCTGCGCGGTCAGGCCGTTTTCCTGTAAGTAGACATCATGCAGAATATACATCGGCATATAGCTGTTCTGCAACGCGAACTTCACCTGATTTTCGCCGTAATCTCCCGATTTCACATTTGCAATATCCTGCGTTATCTGCTCGCGGATTTCCGCCGGAATATCCTGCTGTAAGAGCTTTTCCAGCTTCGGGAGCGGAGAACCGGCATTTTTTTCTTTATACATCACGGGGGTGTCGAGCTTCGTCTTTTTCCCGAAAAGATTCTTGAAAATACCCATATATCTGATACCTTTCATGAAGAATCTCTGCCGGAACAAAAACATTCCGGCAGAGCAGTTCATTTCTGATTGTCTTTATAATACAGAAGACAATGACAATATCCCTCGAAATCAGGGTCAGCAATCTGTTCCCGAAACTCTTTGCACATACATTTGGTATCGGGAGTGCGTTCCAGACGGCACGGACAGTAACCGCCGGTTTGTTTCAGGCCTTCGCGGATGGTTTCCACGATTTTTTTGTCTTCATTGAGCCTGACCATCAGCAGGAAACCCCGTTTTTCTGAAAGATTTCTTTAATCTGTCCGGCATTGCGCAGACCGGTGACAGATTCCACGGCCTTGCCATCCTGAAAGAGAATCATTGTCGGAATGGCCGAAATCCCGAACTTGACAGCCAAATCACGGCATTCATCCACATTGACCTTTCCGATTTGCAGTGAGGGATTTTCTTCATCCAGCTGATGCAGAATTTCACCCTGCATCATGCAAGGGCCGCACCATGTTGCCCAGAAATCCACAAGAATCGGTGTACTGCTCTGGATAGCTTCCTGAAAATTGTTCTGATTGAGAGTTTTAATCATCGTCAAAAGTCCTTTCTGTTTTGAATTTTTTTATAAAACAGAGGTCAGAACTGCTGTTATGACCTC
>JAFUWP010000197.1 GCA_017483405.1 Oscillospiraceae bacterium
ATTGCAACTGTACATCGGAAACATAGCCAAGCACTAAGTAAGATTGATATTGAATGATATTGAATGATAGTTTTCAATGTGTTATAATGATATTATGAAGCAGTGTGGAAAGTGTTTTCTTCATTCCTCTTATTTTAATTTATTTCAGTGCAGAGCATCGGATGAAAATCCGGTGCTTTTGTATTGCATACACGGGGGAGTCCCCTCCTTCTGGATTTTTCCGGACTTCCACGCCCTCATTGCTCAAAATTCTGCGCGGAATTCTGTTCCGCTCTATGGTGGTGATTCTTCTACTATGCCTTCACTCTATGGCCTCGACTTCCTTCGCGGTAAATTATCTTCTAAATCTATTCGCGTTAACCTGCGCTATCAGTATTACGATATGAAACAGACTATGCGCAAAATTTCTGCCCTCATCCCTCCTGAATTCCGCTCCCTTACTTATTCCCTCGGCTGGTGCGCCAAAGCTGTCGATTCCCTCGCTGACCGTATCGTCCCTGATGGCTTCGATAACGATTCTATGCAAATCTCCGAAATCTTCCGCCTGAATCATTCCGATATTCTTTATGATTCTTCTGTCCTCTCTGCCCTCATTTCTGCCTGCTGTTTCTTATACATCGGCTGGAATCAAAGCGGCTATCCCACTCTGCAAGTCGTTGACGGCGGAAATGCTACCGGCATCATCGACCCTGTCACCAATCTCCTCACCGAAGGCTATGCCGTTCTCAAACGCGATGAGCACGGCTCTCCCCTGACAGAAGCCTATCTCAAAGCAGGTTCTACTGAAATCTATGAATCCGGAAAGCTGACGGATGTGTTTTCTCATGCCGCGCCGTTCGCCCTGCTCGTGCCGATTATCAACCGCCCCGATGCAAAACGTCCGTTCGGCCATTCCAGAATCTCCCGTGCCTGTATGGACATCACACAGAGCGCGCTCCGGACAATGCTCCGGACAGAAGTCGCCGCAGAATTCTACTCCGTTCCGCAAAAATATATTGTCGGCCTCTCGGAAGATGCCGAATTCAATAACCGCGCCGCTACCCTGTCAAGTTTCCTGCGCTTTTCCAGAGATGAAGACGGAAATAATCCTTCTCTGGGACAGTTTCAGAACGGCAGTATCGAACCGTTCTTAGACCATATCAAAACACTTGCCTCTCTCTTTGCGGCAGAAACCAGCCTGACCCTTGATGACCTCGGCTTCACAACAGAAAATCCGTCTTCCGTGGATGCTATCCGCGCAAGTCATGAAAATCTGCGCCTGACTGCACGCCGCGCACAAAGAAACTTCGGGACAGGTTTCATCAATGCCGGCTACCTCGCCGCCTGCATCCGCGACAATTACAGCTATGACCGCAGTGCGTTCGCAGATGTCCGGTGCAGATGGCTTCCTATCTTCGAGCCGGATGCTTCTATGCTCGGTGTGCTCGGTGATGCTATCCTGAAAATCAATCAGTCTTCTGAGGGCTTCATGGGTGCAAGAAATATCCGCGCGCTGACCGGTCTGAGGAGTGATGCAGAATGACAGAACAGGAATTCTATCAGAAACTGCTTGCCGAACTCGACAAATCCGCCGAAGATGACAAACAGCTTTCCACACTTCTGGACAAAATTCAGTCCGGACAAGCCGACTTTGCGGATTCTTCCGCTTACTGGCAGAAGTTCTCAAAACTAATCGGCTCGGTACTGAGCCGGAATACCATTGAAGCCGGTTCGGGTCTGAATGAAGAAGTCAGCTATCTGATGCTGAAAAGCGGTCACATGAGAGCGTTTGAAATCATGTCTATGGTGCAGAAAGCCCTTGACCAGCGGCAGAACATTCACATTAATCCTGTCAATCCGGCTTTTCCGGAAGAACGTGCAAGAAAAACGTCGCGCTCTCTGGAAGACAAGACCGTCAGTCAGGAAGTCATTCAGAGACGGGCTGAAAATGCCATTGCCAATATCGCCAATTCTTTTCAGGATGCTTATATCAAAGAAAATGCAAACTTCCGGCAGAAAGCCGGTCTGACCTGCTATGTGAACCGCATCGGCGCATCCAAGTGCTGTGCATGGTGCGCGGAAGTCGCCGGACGGTATGAGGTCAGCCGTGCTCCTGCGGACTTCTGGCGGAGACATGACAACTGCTCCTGCCAGATTATCTACGAAAACAAGAAAGTCCGTCAGAGACTTTCCGGAAACGGCAGAGCATGGAAAGTCGATTCTGAAGTTCAGCGCAGAATCGCCCAGAGCATTCAGTATAAGCCCACTGTTTTCACGCAGGAACAGGCAAAAGCACTCGAACAGCAGAAATTAAGCCAATACAAAAGCTTGACATCTCAGCCGGAAAGTGGTACAATAGAAACAGAAGAACAGAAACGCTTGAGACAAATGATTGCAGACGGAACTGTCAGCCTGACAATTAATCCAGAAGTGCAGAACCGGCATTTTTACGGCACATCAGAACGGCAGGAATTTCTTGACAGAGGCATTGAAAAAAGCTACTTTCTGCCTGATGTCACAATAGAGACTTTACAAGATTTCCTTAATCAAAACGCTGGAACGGGTGCAGTAAAGTTTTCAAAAAATGGAAAAATAGAAGAAAAATTGGACTTTGGGCGTGACGTTGCATTTGATACGCTATTGAAAAGAAATACTTCGTTTTTGAAAGTGCAGTATTCAAAGAAACGAACACATTTCTTTCCATATTCTCCAAAGAAAGAAGATGATTCATGATGTTGGATTTGATGGATTCTGATTATTATGCCAAAAAAAGAAGCATGATGATGGATTTTGAACCTTATGTCGGAAAAAAATTAAAGATTATCTGCAAAGATGGCAGAATTTTTGATAATTACTACATCTA
>JAFUWP010000198.1 GCA_017483405.1 Oscillospiraceae bacterium
ACCGGCTTTTTCATCGAAGAACTGCATGGTAGAAAGCTGTTCGAGCTGATGTTTTTCATAGAGGGATTTCAGAAACCAGTCTGTCACTTCGGCATGAATTTCCTTTGAGCGTCCGAGGCCGGATGCACCGAACAGATTCGGAGAGATGCCGTAAGCGTTCAGCGTTGCTTTCTGTTTTTCATGATTGGAATTGACGAATTCTTCCAGAGAGCCGGAAAACTCGCCGTTTTCGACTTTTTTTCTCCATCCTTCGGCGATAGGCGAACCGTAGCAGTCTGTTCCGGATACGAAGATGACATTTTCCTTGCCGATTCTGTCGCGCATGAATCTGGCAAACGTATCAGCGAACACTAACATTCCGCCGACATGGCCGAAATGCAGTTCCTTATTGCCGTAAGGCATACCGCCGGTAATGACGGCACGTTCCGGAAATTCCGGACGAGGAATTTCAAAATTTTTATTTTCAGATTTATTTCTGTTTCTGCCCATAATTTTCAAGCCTTTCTTAATTGAAATTGCTGTTATAATTTATCACAATGTTCTTCATAATTATCATCAGTATATTTGATTTCTTTTGTGCCGTCAGCTTTCAGCAGGACTGTAATATCATCGGCATAAATTCCGGAGTTCTCAAAAGAAAGCTTTATTTCGCCGTTTCTGAAAATGCCAAGCCATGACAGCAGAAAGCCGTTCAGGAGTTCCTGTTCTGTACAGGAGTCATCTGTCAGCTCCGGTCTGGACAGAAAATAATCTGTCATGCTTCTTTTGACTTCCTCATTAATATCCTCTCTGCCGGAAAGAATATCCTGAAGTCTTGTATAACAGATATTAGCCTCCAGAGTTTCCGGAGAGTCCGTATCAAGATAGATAGTCATCGCATCCACCCAGTCTCCGCTGAGAAGCAATTCGCCCTCATATCCGAATTCATTCGTATTCGGATTGCTCATATAATAGAATCGACAGTACGGAGAATCGAAATGAAATGGTTCTTCTTTCGGAATCTTTTCTTTTTCTTCTTTTTTCCGGAACAGTTTAGAAAATAGTCCCATGATAATTACTCCTTAAAGCCATTTTTTCAGTCTGCTGATGACGATTTCCTCACCGAGCACCTGACTGACTTCCCAGATGTCCGGCGCATTGGCGCGTCCGGTCAGGGCGATGCGAATCATGTTCGTGATGTGAATGATACTGCCCTTATACTGGTCAGGATTTTTCTTGAAATCCTTCGGCTTGACGGCATAGCCGAGCTTTTCGGTGATTTCCTTGACTTTGGCGAACCATGCGGAAGAATCATCCGAATGCTGATAGCTGTCAAGATATGCTTGGAAGAATTCTTTTCTGTCGGTTTCGGAAATTTCTTCGGGCATGTCATCCTGCTGATGGAAAGTTTCATCAAAATAGAAACTCAGGAATTGGCAGGCCTGTTTCCAGTTTTCGAGGTCTTTTCTGACTTTTGCGCCGCCGCGGCCGACATTCAGGGCTTTGAGGGCACGTTCGGGATACTGTTTCAGGATACCGGCGAATTCTGCATGATAAGCTTCGCACCATGTCAGAAGTTCCTGATATAATTTTTCGGCAGGCATACGGCTGAGAACTTCCTTCGAGACATCACGGAGCTTGTCGAGGTCAACCAGCGCACCGGAAATCGACATCTTCTCGATGGTATACTGAAAATCATGATAATCAGCATCAGGATTTGCGAGTCTCCATTCTTCAAAATTGGAATTCAGGAGTGTCAGCAGAAATTCCCAGACGGCTTCCGGACAAATGCCTTCCTGCTGATAATAGGCAAGTGCAAGTTCAGGGTCTTTGCGTTTGGAGAGCTTGCGTTTTTTGCCTTCATCAATCTTCATGAGAGTAGCAGTATGGCAGTAAATGGGCTGATTCCAGCCGAGTGTATTGAATAATTCGACATGAATCGGGAGGGAAGAAATCCATTCTTCGCCTCTGACGACATGGGTTGACCGCATGAAATGGTCATCCACGACATGTGCGAAATGATAAGTCGGAATGCCGTCACTTTTCAGAAGAACGAAATCTATATTATTGCGCGGC
>JAFUWP010000199.1 GCA_017483405.1 Oscillospiraceae bacterium
GAAACTGACAGGCGGAAAGTAATGGAAAACCTGCTCGGCAAGATGCAGGAATTACTCTCCGACCCTGAGAGTATGAAACAAATTTCGGAACTGGCGCAGATGTTCAAATCCGGAGAAACAGAAATTCCGTCTTCGGAAAGTGCGCCGCCGGAGATGCCGGATTCCGGAGGCGGTTTCCCGAACTTCGATACCGGACTTCTGCTGAAAGCCGGTGAATTATTCAATCAGCCAGAAAATGATAAAAATACGGCTCTGCTGTTAGCACTCCGGCCGCATCTGGGGCAGAACAGGCAAATCCGGCTTGATAAAGCCGTCCGGATGCTGAAACTCTGGCATATCTGGAAACAATTGCAGGCATCCGGAATGTTACAGAATCTATTATAATTTTCAAGAGGTGAGAGCGTATGGCACAGACACCGCAGCAGAATTTTGATGCAATGCGTCAGGATGCAATCCGGCGTTCACGGGAAATGCAGCGGCGTGCTGTGCCGATGCCTCCGCCTCCCCCGCCTCCGGCGGCCGCTCCAGCTCCTCCGAAACCGCCTGATTCTGCTGTTTCCAGAGCGGATTTATTTCAGAATTTTCATTTTTCCGATGATTTGCAGCATCTTCTGACAAGCTGGGACGGCGAAAAATTAGCCCTGCTTGCCCTGCTGTATCTTCTCTATAAAGAAGGTGCTGAACCGGAGCTATTGCTTGCGATTGCCTATATCATGCTGTAAGGAGGATTTCATGTTATTTTTCCGGAATTATCTTTACTGGATGCTGTGGGGCATCTGTCTGCTGATTCTGCTGTTCTTCTACATAAAAAGACAGAAACCTGTCCGGACATTTCTGCTGGGGAGCATCACCGGACTGACCGCGTTATTTCTTCTGCATTTTTACGGAGAAGGCATCGGATTCGCGCCGACACTCTGCGCGGCAAATCTGCTGACAAGCACTTTTCTGGGGATTTCGGGGACGATTTTAATCCTCCTGACCCATGCCCTGACCGGATAAACAGAAAAAACGGAGACGTTTCTGTCTCCGCTTTTTGTATCCTGTTTCAACTCACATTCTACACTATATAGAATGAATAAAAAATCAAATTACTTGATTTCGATTGTTGCGCCAGCTTCTTCCAGTTTAGCCTTCAGTTCTTCAGCTTCAGCCTTGGAAACGCCTTCCTTCAGAGCCTTCGGTGCGCCTTCTACAACTTCCTTAGCTTCCTTCAGACCGAGACCAAGAACGTCCTTGACAGCCTTGATAACGCCCATCTTCTTATCGCCAAAGGATGCGAGAACAACCTCGAATTCAGTCTTTTCTTCAGCTGCTGCGCCTGCGCCGCCTGCTGCGGGAGCTGCTGCAACGGCTGCTGTTACGCCGAATTCTTCCTGAATTGCTTCTACCAGTTCTGCGAGTTCCAGAACGGAGAGAGCCTTAATATCTTCAATAAATTTCTGTGTCTTTTCAGATGCCATGATATAAAACTCCTTTTCACTAATTTTAAAAAATAATTAATTTACAGTTGCTAGGCTGCTACTCTTATTC
>JAFUWP010000200.1 GCA_017483405.1 Oscillospiraceae bacterium
TCCTGAATATCGACAAGGATATTTCTGAACAGGGATTCGAGGAAAATTATTTTGATATTGTCATAGCAGTGGGTGTGCTTGAAAATGCAAAGGATATTCGCTACAGTCTGCAACAGGTAAAACGTCTTGTACGTCCTGCCGGATATTTCCTGTTCACTGAACCCGTGCGGGAAGAAGCATGGATACTCGCATCTCAGGGCTTTCTGATGACACCCCCTCAGGATGAACTGAGAAAGGATAAGGCATTCATCAATTCTTCGGAATGGACAGGCCTGCTGAATGAAACAGATACGGATTCCGCAGTAAAAGTACTGCCTGCATCAGACGATGAACTCGGTGTATTTGGACTGGAACTTTATATCAAACAGTTCAAAACGAACAGGCAGAATGTGAACAGTGGTGATATTATTTCGCAGATACGTGAAAATCTGGCATCCTATATGATTCCTTCCATCTTCATGATGCTGGATAAGATTCCTGTCACCGCAAACGGAAAAACGGACAGCAAGACTCTCAAATCCATCGCAGAACATAGAATGACAGCAGTTTCTTTATCCGGAACGGAAAATGAAGATGCAGTATCTGCTGACATGAATGCATTACAAAAAAAACTTGCTGATATTATGAGCGGATTCGGTCTGAAAGGTCTTGGACTGCATGACAGTTTCTATGACCACGGTGCGGATTCTCTGATATTGGCACAGGCAACAGGCGGTATCAGAGACAAGATACTCAAAGAAATTCCGTTTGATACACTGCTCCGCTTTATGCTGAATCATCCCAATTTACAGGAACTTTCTGAATTTGTTGCGGAAAAGCGCGGTGATACGCCTGAAAATCAGGAACATGTTTCAGCAAATTCTGCACATATCGGCGCACCAACACTCTATCAAGCCGGAAAAGGCCCTCTCCGTGTCGTATTCCATGCGGCATTCGGAACGATGAATTCACTCAGATATGTGATTGAAGAACTTGTAAAACAGCAAAAGGGCGATGTGCTGGCTATCGCGCTCGGCGATGCCGATAAGTATTATAAAATGGACAGAGAAACAGCGATTCAACAGCTGGCTGATGATTATACACAAATCATACTGGAAACAGGTGCAGAACAAATTCAGCTGATAGGTTACTGTTTCGGCGGATGGCTCGCAACACAGTGTGCTAACCGCCTTGTGGAACATGGAAAGGAAATTGTGGATGTTATCCTGATTGACTCCCAGACAGTGCCGTGGATTATCGAAGACCGTCTTATGATAGAATTGATGTTCCTGCCGAATTTCAGCATCACGCTGGAAGATTTGGAAGTGTTCGCAAACTGCGAAAAGCCAAATCTGGAAACTATGTTCGTAGAACTGATTCAGACATACGGAAAAATTCCTGAACCTCTCCACCCTGTTCTGAAAAATATGGAGGGCTGTGCTGATTTCGCTGAAGGAATGAAAGCACTTTCTGAAATAGATTTTCATGAGCGTTTCCGCCTTTATGCTGAATATGGTTCTCGGAAAACAGGCGAACAGCTTTCACCGGCCATGCTGGAAGGCGTATTCAAAGCCTATTGTCAGACAATCAGATGCTGTAACGGAGAAATGGAATCTTATTTCGGAGACATCCGTTTCCTGAATGCCAAAGATAA
>JAFUWP010000201.1 GCA_017483405.1 Oscillospiraceae bacterium
AAATCACAGAACTTCCGGAGGAAAATACTGTCATCGCGACAGGCCCTCTGACTTCGGATGCACTCAGCAAAGAAATCGAGAAACTCTGCGGAAACCGCCTGAGTTTCTTCGATGCCGCCGCGCCGGTCGTTTCGGCCGACAGTCTCGATATGAGCAGAATTTTCGTGCAGTCCCGATATGACCGCGGTGATGCCGATTATCTGAATTGTCCCATGAATCGCGAAGAATATGAAGCTTTCTGGGATGCGCTCGTTCATGCCGAACAAGCTCCTCTGCATGAACATGACAGAGAAGCTTTCAAAGTGTATGAAGGCTGTATGCCGGTTGAAGTGCTGGCATCGAGAGGAGCGGAAACGCTCCGTTATGGCTGTCTGAAACCTGTCGGACTCCGCGACCCGAATACCGGAAAACGCCCTTATGCGGCCGTTCAGCTCCGGAAGGAAAACCGAGAAGGCACAATGTATAATCTGGTAGGCTTTCAGACAAATCTGAAATTCGGCGAACAAAAACGCGTATTCGGGATGATTTCGGGGCTGGAACATGCAGAATTTCTGCGTTATGGCGTGATGCACCGGAATTTCTTCCTGAACAGTCCGGAACTGCTGAATCCGGATTACTCTATGAGAAATCACGAAACCCTGTTCTTTGCCGGACAGATGACCGGTGTCGAAGGTTATATGGAATCGGCATCGAGCGGCATCATCGCCGGAAAAAGCCTTGCACGGAAATTACAGGGCAAATCGGCCTATCTTCTTCCGGAAGGCACGATGATGGGCGCACTTGCGGCTTATGTCAGCCGCGGTGGTGCGGCCGAATTCCAGCCGATGGGCGCGAATATGGGACTTCTGCCCCCTCTGCCGGAACATATCAGAGGCAAACAGGAACGCTATCAGAAAACAGCTGAACAGGCTGTCGCAAATCTGACTGAATTTTTACAAAGTCTGGAGTAAATCAATTATGAAAATTATTGTAGATGCTTTCGGCGGTGACAACGCGCCGGCCGAAGTCCTCAAAGGCTGTAAGCTTGCGCAGGATGAACTGCATGTGGAAATTGTTCTCACCGGAGATGAGACAAAAATCAAACAGGCGGCACAGCAGGAAAATATTGATATTTCCGGTTTTGAAGTGATTCATACAGAGGAAGTATTTGATATTCATGCCCAGCCTCAGAGCATTATCAAGGAAGGGAAAAACACATCGCTTGCACTGGGATTGCAGGCACTCAAAGAGGGCAGAGGTGATGCCTTCGTCAGCGGCGGAAGTACCGGCGGACTCGTCACCGGCGCAACCTTCCTGACAAAGCGTATCAAAGGTGTCAAGCGCGCCGCCCTCGCGCCGATGCTCCCCACAAATAAGGGCAGAAAAATGCTCCTCGATGCCGGTGCTAATATCGAATGCCGTCCGGAAATGCTCGCGCAGTTCGCCGTGATGGGTTCAGCCTATATGAAATGTGTCAAGGACATTCCTGAACCGAAGGTCGCACTGCTCAATGTCGGCGCGGAAGATACCAAAGGCCGTGAACTCGAACTCGAAACGTATCAGCTTTTACAGAAAGCACCAATCAAATTCTGCGGCAATATCGAAGCCAGAGAAATTCCGTCCGGTGAAATTGATGTCGTTGTCAGTGACGGATTTTCCGGCAATATCGCGCTCAAGCTTTTTGAAGGAATGGGCGCAATGTTCCGCGATAAGCTCAAACAATGGTTCAGCGGTTTTGCCGGCAAGCTCGCCGCGCTCCTGATGCTCTCGGATTTGAAGAAGTTTCAGGAACAGATGGATTATAAATCCGAAGGCGGTGCGATTCTGTTAGGGATAGCCTATCCGGTTATCAAGGCGCACGGCAGTTCCGATTCCAAAGCATTTTTCAATGCCATCCGGCAGGCGAAAAAATGCGTTGACGGCAATATGATTGCCGAAATCACAAGTATGTTATCCACTATGAAAGAAGGCGAATAATTCTTATGTCAGAACAAACATTTTCAGGACTGGAACAGGCTATCGGCTATGAGTTCCGGAATAAAGAGCTGATTCATGAAGCGCTTTCACATTCGTCATACGCCAATGAAAAGAAAAAACAGCGTCAGAGTAATGAAAGACTGGAATTTCTCGGAGACAGTGTGCTGTCTGTTGTAGTATCACAGTATCTGTTCACACACTATCCGGATTTGCCGGAAGGGGAGCTGACCCGAATCAGAGCTGCGCTGGTATGTGAAAAATCACTTCATAAATTCGCACTGAAAATCCGGCTCGGAGAGTATCTTCTGCTCGGCAAGGGCGAAGAACATACC
>JAFUWP010000202.1 GCA_017483405.1 Oscillospiraceae bacterium
TACTAAAATTTTCATAACGTAAATCCCTCCCATGATAATACTTTTATTGTAATGTGTTTTTCTTATTTCAATCCGCGCTGGTATTATGCATCTCCCAACGATTACATAGTGAATTTTGTATATTTCAGCAGTCACTCATGTATTTCTGTCAATCATCTAGAAAATTTTCAATCATAATTATCTTACTATATTTTCTTTAAAATAAGCTTGAATTTTTTTCAGGTTTATGCTATACTGATATTATTATACTATATTTTTTTGAAAATAGCAAGAATTTTTCTGAAAAAAACGGTTACACTGTTTCTGAAATACTCAATTCAGAACAGGAGTGAATCAGAATTATGCAGGTAACACCGGAATTATATCAGGATATGCAGAAACAGGCCGTACCGCGTTCCAACAGCAAAGTCAATGTATTGATGGCCTTTCTGACGGGAGGAACTGTCTGCATGACAGGGCAGATTTTATTTTTCGCCTTTCAGAATCTGGGATTCAGTCAGGAACAGAGCATGGCATGGACATCCATCACGCTCGTGATTTGCAGTGCCTTGCTGACAGGGTTCGGCATCTATGAAAAAATGGCGAAACATGCCGGCGCAGGAACACTCGTTCCGATTACAGGCTTTGCCAATGCGATAGCATCTTCCGCGATTGAATCCAAAACAGAAGGCTTTATTCTCGGCGTGGGAACAAAAATTTTCACGATTGCAGGGCCGGTAATTCTGTACGGAACGGCGGCTTCGGTCATTTATGGCCTGATATATTATCTGATACAGCGTATCTGAAACAAGAGCCGTCAAGGCTCTTACATATTGATACATATATAATATATATTAAATCATAAAGGAGAAATCTACATGAAGAAATTATATGTCACCCGTCACGGCCTGACGGCATTCAATGTCGAGGAGCGTGTCTGCGGTGCGACCAATCTCCCCCTGACGGAAACAGGACTGCATCAGGCCGCAGAAATGGCTCAGAAAGCTCTGCAATTCGGTGATATTGAAAGAATTATCGCATCTCCGATGATACGCGCCCAGCAGACTGCTCAGGCCGTTTCGGATGTTCTGCATCTGCCAATTGAAACCGATGACCGCCTTCGGGAATGGAATTACGGCAGTTTTGAAGGAAAAAACCGTCTGACATCCGGTTTTCAGGAATCGAAAGCCGAGTTCGGCGTGAAGATGCCTGACGGCGGCGAATCAGTGTTTCAGCTGGTTTACCGTACATACAGTCTGCTTGAAGAATTAAAAAATACTGATAAAAATACCCTTCTGGTATGTCACGGCGGTGTAGCGCGCGTGATTGACAGCTATTTCCATGATATGACAATCGACAGATTCATGCATTTTTTCATGGGAAACTGCGAAATCAAAACTTATGAATTCTGAATCATTTCTGAAACCGTTCATGTTCTGCATGAACGGTGCTTTTTTCGACATAAAAGATAAATCTGCAATAAACAGAATCAAAATTGCAATTGCAATTAGTTTCAAAATATGATATTATATAAATAATGACATGATTTGTTCATAATTACAGAAAGATGATAAAAACAAAATTCCAAGGGGGAAACTTACTATGCAGAAACCTGAAATTCTCAAGAAATGCCTGAGCTGGCTGACGGCGACCGCTTTGAGCATGACAGCGATGTCCGGAGTTATCGTGAACCTTCCGGAGACAACAGCTTTCGCGGCCGAAACCGGTTCGCGCATCCGCGTGGACATCAACAAGAATGACGGCAGAAAGGCTTCTTACACCAAAACCGCGAACAACTGGATTGTTGACAGTACTTATACTTATACCGTCAACGGCATCACATGCAAACTTTCCAGCGGCGGGAGCGGCTCTGTCGATTTGGTTAATAACAAGACCTTACAGCTTCAGGATGTTGAAAAAACACCGACTCTCACGATGGACGGCGCGAAAATCAAGGATGGTTCGGGCAATCCGAGTCTGAAACTGGAACTTTCCGGCTTATCGAACGGGACACACTCGATTCAGACATTCCATGCCTGCGCTGACCGTAATGTCACAAACAGTTCGGTTACGGTAAAAATCAACGGTACGACTGTTGCGACTGGTGTCAAATGCCCGACATCTCCGGCTGACAGTAATGATGCCGGAACAGCTTACGGAACATTCAGCGGCACTTCCGCAACAATTGAGATTATCGCCGAGGGTAACGGCTCACTGAATACTCCGTGGCTCAACGGCTTTGAAATTGATGGTGCTGACCCTGTAAACTCCATCAGCAGAATCTATCCTTCCGACCAAGAGAGACATGCCATCCGCGAAAACGGACTTTCATGGACTGCCGGAAAGAATGCATCAAGCCATAATGTCTATATCGGAACGGATTTTTCCGCAGTACAGAAAGCAACGACAAGTTCACCGGAATTCAGAGGCAATGTAACAGCATCCAAATTTGCGCTTGATGAATCTTATTCTTCCGTACCGGTTTATTACTGGCGTGTGGATGAAGTCAATAAAGACGGCAGTATCACAACCGGCGCGGTTTACAGTTTTGAAATTGCAAGAGTTGCTTTCCCGACTGCTGAAGGCTATGGACGTTATGCGAGAGGCGGCCGCGGCGGTTATGTCTATCATGTCACAAATCTGAACGACTCCGGCGAAGGTTCACTCCGTTATGGTGTGGAAACGCTGACAGGTGCAAGAACCATCGTTTTTGATGTCGGCGGCATTATCGAACTCAAAAGCAAGATGACCCTTCCCGAAGAAGGCGGCGATGTCTACATTGCAGGACAGACTGCTCCTGGGGACGGCATCACCATCACACAATGGGGCTTTGGCATGATTGGCTGTAATGATGTCATTATCCGTGACCTGCATGTTCGTCCTGGTGACAGAAATCTGACAGGTGTCAATGAAGTTTCTGACGGCATGGGTATGTCGAGTTCCAATCACTGCATCATCGACCACTGCTCGATTTCGTGGTCAACGGATGAAGGATTTTCATCCAGAAGTGCCGCAAATATCACATTCCAGTGGAATATCATCGCAGAAGCACTGAATAATTCAATTCATTACAATGCCAATGACCGAACCCAGACGGAATGTCATGCTTTTGCAGGTTCTGTCAGCGGATATACGGGTTCATTCCATCATAACTTGCTTGTGAACAATACCGGCCGAAACTGGTCAATGGCCGGCGGTATGGAGCAGGATGGCGTGACCTACGGCGGACAGCTTGACATCTCGAACAATGTCGTCTATAACTGGCGCGACAGAACCACAGACGGCGGTGTCCGCAGACTGAATTTCGTCAATAACTACTATAAAGCCGGAGCAGTTTCCAATACCAGTCTGCATGTAGTTTCTATTGATGGTAATGAACTCGGCACAAGCGATATGCAGAAAATGTATGTTTCCGGCAACGTCATGACCGATTCCAAAGGCGGTTATATCCTGAAATCCACAGATGATGCATGGGCGGCCGGAAAAGCAAAATCCGGTCAGAAAAACGCAACTGACAGCGATGTCAGAAGCAATTCTGCCTTTTTCCCGAATTATATCAATCTGCAATCTGCTGAGGATGCTTATAAATCAGTTACGAATACCACATCCGGCGCAGGCGCGAACGCACAGGGTTATGACTATCTGGACAGCCGGTATCTGAAAGAAGTCACAAACGGAACTTATACCTATACTGGCTCAAAAGACAAGCTGAAAGGCATTATCGACAGTCAGAACGATGTCGGCGGTTATCCGACAAGCTCCAACTTCAAGGGCGGAACTGCCAAAACCGATACCGACCGTGACGGTATGCCGGATGAATGGGAAAATCTCCACGGCCTGAATCCGAATGATGCATCCGATGGCGCAATTGTAAGCCTTTCCGCAGATGATTATACCAATCTGGAAATGTATCTGAACGAACTGGCCGGCGACCCTGTAGAATTCAACGGCAATGTCAAGACGATTGATGCCTTTTCCAGAATCGAAGCAGAGGATTTCGATGTGCAGGAAGGAATCAAAACACAGGAATGCTCCGATACTGACGGCGGTGAACAGGTTGCTTATGTTGAAAACGGCGATTATATCATGTTCAAGAATGTTGATTTTGCAGATGGCGCAAGAAGCTTTACAGCGAGACTTGCCGGAAACGCATCTGATATTGAAGTCTATCTCGACAGCATGAGCGGTACACCCATCGGAACGCTGAACTATATCGGTGCAGGCAACTGGACAGACTGGTCTGATGCCTCCTGCAATATCAAGACCACAACCGGAAAGCATAATGTCTATGTCAGGTTTACCGGCAGTGAAGGTTATCTCGTCAATCTGAACTGGATAACATTCGGAAAAGATGTGCTCCCCGTTAACGGAACGTATTTCAATAATCTGACCGTTCAGGATACTGAAAATTCCGAAGACTGGACATTTGCGGAAAATCTGGCTGTCGGCTCGAAGGTATTCGGCGACAGAGAAGTCACCTTTACGGAACTTCCTGAAACGGTACTCGGTGCGGAGCAGATTCTGACAGCCTGCGATTCTAAAAACTATCTGACGGGAACAGCCGGAACATTCGAGGCATCGGAAGATATTACCGTCTATGTCGCTGTAGATGCCAGAGTTGAAAATACACCGGAATTCCTCACCAGCTGGACGAAAACCGAAATGACAGCAACCAGTTCCAATGATGTGACATTTGTGATTTATCAGAAAGATTTCTCGAAGGGTGATTCTGTTACACTCGGCGCGAACGGACAGGCATCTTACTGCGTGAATTATGCGGTATTCCTGAAAGAACAGCAAATTCCTGAACCTGAAACAGAAACGGAAACAGAATCCGAAACCGAGTCAGAAACAACTGTAAAGAATATCCATTATGGTGATGCTGACTGCTCCGGCTCTGTTAATATTCTGGATGTTATCACCATTAATAAAGCCATTCTAGGAAAAGAAAACCTTTCCGAAGACGGACTTCTGAATGCAGATGTCAATCAGAACAATGCTCCGGATTCGATGGATTCCCTGAGCATTATGAAATTAATTGTCGGCTTGATGAGTGCCGAAGATTTCCCGATTCAATAAGAAGGCTTCATTCCCCAAATAAAAGCAGGGCATACGCGGTATTGCGTATGCCCTGCCTTTTTGAGAATATGAGAAGATGGGAATGTCTGAAATTAGTCGCTTGTGCCGTCAAACGTATAGATGAACTTGACACTGCCGTCCATACCGTCTGCGATGCCGGAATAAGATTTATAATCTTTCGAGCTGTCGCTGACTGCTCTGAGGCGTTCAATCAAATCATTGATTTGATTATTATACATATCAGTGATTTTGTCGATGCCTTCGGTCTTGAATTTATGCATACCGTCATCGAGTTCGCCAGCACCGTCTTTAAGTTGTTTTACGCCATCCACGAGCTTATCACTGCCGTCAGCGAGCTGTTTTACACCGCTTGCGAGTTCCTGACCGCCGTCAGCAAGGGATTTTGCACCATCACTGAGCTGTACAGTAGAGGAATACAATGTCTGTGTACCGCTTGCCAGTTTAGAACCGCCGGAGGCGAGTTCACCTAAACCGCTGTCGAGAGATTTTGCACCATCGGAAAGCTGTAAGATGCCGTTATATAAATCACCACTTCCGGTGACGAGCTGTCCCATGCCGTCAGTCAGTGTATCAGCACCGGTTTTCAGTTTGCCTAAGCCGTCATGCAGGGAAGTATTTCCATCAGAAAGCTGACCCAGACCGGCATATAATGCCTGACTGCCGTCAGAAAGTGCTGTCATACCGTCAGCCAGTTTCAGACCGCCGTCATTGAGCTGAATCAATCCGGAATTCAGAGCTGTATTGCCATCGGAAAGCTGTAAGATGCCGTTATATAAATCATCACTGCCGACAGCGAGCTTTGACATGCCGTCCGTGAGTGCGCCTGCACCTGTCTGCACCTGTTCCAGACCAGCGTTAAGTGCTTGATTTCCTTCGGAAAGCTGAGTCAGTCCGCCGTAGAGAGTCACACTGCCATCGGAAAGCGATGTCATACCTTCTGTCAGGGTAACAGAACCGGTTTTGAGTTCGCCGAGTCCGGAGTTCAGGCTGGATGCGCCTGCGGATAATTTTGTAATTCCTTCGGAGAGGGAATTCAGACCGCCGATTAACTGACTGCTTCCGGATGTCAGGGAAGTAATACCATTATCAAGAGCTTCCGCACCGGAAGAAACTTGTTGCGCACCCTGTGCAAGTGCCTGTGAGGACTGATATAATTTTTCAGTTCCGGCTGTGAGGGCTTTACCGCCTTCATCGGCTTGAGAAAGGCCGTTCTGTAATGATTCTGCGCCTGACTGTACCTGAGCGAGACCATCGGAAAGATTATCGAGTCCGGTATTGAGATTTTCTGCGCCATCCTGTAAGGCCGTTACACCATCTTTGAGCGCGCCGCCTTCTTTCATGGATGCGGAAACTAATTTCTGACCGGCGATTGTCTGTTCCAGAGTATCAATCACGGCTTTCATATCTTCGGAAGGAGCTAATTCATAAGCGGTTTTCAATGCCGCGAGAACTTCTTCATTAGCGGCGATGGTAGTATCGAGGGAAGTACTTGCAGAATCCAGACCATCAGAAACGCTGTTGAGTCCGCCGGAAAGGGCTTCAGAACCCTGATTCAGCGCATCCGCGCCGGATTTTGCAGAGCTGATGCCTTCGCCAAGCGCATCCGCACCGGATTTCGCGGAGCTGATACCGGAAGAAAGCGCACCGGAAGACTGATAAATCTGTTCTGCGCCGGAGCTTAATGCTTCTGCACCGGAGGCCAGTTCAGAAGAACCGGATTTCAGATTTGCACTGCCTTCGGAGAGAGCACCTGTTCCGGAAGTGAGGCTTTCCGCGCCGGAATTGAGAGCACTCATGCCGTCAGTCACCTGAGTAAAACCATCAGTCAGTGCCTGTGAGCCATCCTTTGCCTGAGCGATGCCGTCTGCCAGCGCATTCGCACCGGATTTTGCTGAACCAATGCCATCTTTAAGGGATTCCGCACCGGAGATAACCTGTGTGAAACCAGCAGTTAATTTATCAGAACCGTCTTTTGTCAGTGCGATGCCATCCGAAAGTGCATCTGTACCGGATTTTGCTGAACCGATGCCATCTTTAAGAGATTCCGCACCGGAAACAACCTGTGTGAAACCGGCAACTAATTTATCAGAGCCGTCTTTTGCCTGTGCGATGCCTTCTGTCAGGGGAGCAGCACCATCTTTCGCGGTAATCAGACCATCATTGAGGGATTTCGCGCCGGTCATCACCTGAGTGAAACCATCTGTAAGGGCATCCGAACCATCAGCCGCCTGA
>JAFUWP010000203.1 GCA_017483405.1 Oscillospiraceae bacterium
AGTTTTATTTTGAAAGGAATGAATCAAAATGGGTTTAACACTCACAGAAAAAATTCTCCGTGCGCATCTCGTGGACGGCGAACCCGTCAAAGGTCAGGAAATCGGTATCAGAATCGACCAGACTCTGACACAGGATGCAACCGGAACGATGGCTTATCTCGAATTCGAGGCAATGGGCGTTCCGCGTGTCCGCACTGAAAGAAGTGTCGCATACATCGACCATAACACCCTTCAGAACGGCTTTGAAAATGCCGATGACCATCGTTTTATCGGTTCAGTAGCGAAAAAGCATGGCATTTACTTTTCCCGTCCTGGTAATGGTATCTGTCATCAGGTACATCTGGAAAGATTCGGAATTCCTGGTAAGACCTTAATCGGTTCTGACAGCCATACTCCGACAGGCGGCGGCATCGGTATGATAGCCATCGGCGCAGGCGGTCTGGATGTCGCTGTTGCTATGGGCGGCGGTGCATATTATATCACCTATCCGAAAATTGTCAAAGTCAATCTGACAGGCAAGCTGTCTCCGTGGGTAGCCGCTAAGGATGTTATCTTAGAAGTATTAAGAAGATTATCCGTCAAGGGCGGTGTCGGAAAAGTTATCGAATACTGCGGCGAAGGTGTCAAGACACTTTCCGTTCCGGAACGTGCCACTATCACCAACATGGGCGCAGAACTCGGCGCGACAACTTCTATTTTCCCGTCTGATGAAATTACCAAACAGTTCCTCGAAGCACAGGGCAGAGGCGAAGTCTGGACAGAACAGAAAGCCGATGAGGATGCTGTTTATGATGAAGAAGTCAATATCAATCTTTCTGAACTCGTACCGCTTGCGGCATGTCCTCACTCTCCCGATAATGTCAAGTCCGTTAAGGAAATCGAAGACGAAAAGGGCGGTAAGATGAAGATTGACCAAGTCTGCATCGGTTCATGTACGAATTCCTCTCTGCTTGATATGATGAAAGTCGCTCATATCCTGAAAGGTAAGACTGTACATCCGGATGTTTCTCTTGCAATCGCTCCAGGTTCTAAGCAGGTGCTCAACATGATGGCCGATATGGGCTTATTATCCATCATGATTGATGCCGGCGCAAGAATTCTCGAAAGTGCCTGCGGCCCTTGCATCGGCATGGGACAGTCTCCGAACTCGAAGGGTATTTCTCTGAGAACCTTCAACAGAAACTTCCTCGGACGCTCCGGAACTAAGGACGGACAGATTTATCTTGTCTCTCCGGAACTCGCGGCGATTTCCGCAGTCACCGGCTATCTGACTGACCCGCGCGAAATTGGCGACATGCCGGAATTCATCCTTCCTGAAAAGTTTACGGTTCATGATAACATGATTGCCCTTCCGGCATCCGAAGAAGAAGCTCCGAACGTGGAAATTCTGAGAGGGCCTAATATCAAGCCTTATCCGGAAACTGCTCCGCTGGAAGCCTCTATCGAAGCCCCTGTATCTCTCAAAGTCGAAGATAACATCACAACTGACCATATCATGCCTGCCGGTGCGAAGATTCTGCCTCTGCGCTCGAACATTCCGGCGATTTCCCAGCACTGCTTTACCGTATGTGATGAAACCTTCCCGACCAGAGCCAAAGAACTCGGCAAGAGCATTATTGTGGGCGGTTCTAACTACGGACAGGGTTCATCCCGTGAACATGCCGCACTTGCGCCGTTATATCTGGGTATCAAGGCCGTTCTGGTGAAGTCCTTCGCAAGAATCCACCGTGCAAACCTGATTAATGCCGGCATTCTGCCTCTGACATTCGTGAACGAATCCGATTATGATGCTATCAGTCAGGGCGATGTGCTCGAACTGGCTGATATCCGTGCCAAAGTCGAAGCCGGTGAAACGCAGTTCAATGTTATCAACAAGACAACAGGCAAGGAAATTCCTGTACTTTGCGAACTGACTGGCAGAACTAAGAATATTATGCTTGCAGGCGGTCTGCTGGACTATACCAGAGAAAACCTGAAATAATGCCGTTATTGATAATTCAATTCTGGCATAAACGAAAAGGAACGCCTGCCGATTTTGTTGGAGCGGTTCTGATAGTAATTGTCTATTTTCACATGAGAGACCTGCTGAAAAGAATCTTTCCCAACATGTCGTCAACGCTCAAAAACGTGATTACTTATATTACAATCATCATTCTGATGCTTGTACTGTTTAAAATTGATGATGAATTTTTTAAAAATTAAATTTGAGAACGACAAGATTTTCAAAGAAAATTCTTATCTGGACATGCAGTCAGAAGTCTTTCAGAACATCACAGCTGAACCTGTACAGAGAAACCAGAAATTTCAGGTATCTGAAAATATCATCTGTACGGATACTATCACGGCGATTCTGAAATACGGACAGGGCAGAACCATCGCTCTGAACTTCGCAAACGCGATGTATGCAGGCGGAGGATATGTTCTCGGCGGAAACGCACAGGAAGAATCTCTCTGTCGGGCGAGTATGCTGTATTATACTATCCGCACGGCGAAGAAATACTATCATGCAAACAGACTGCATGTTCTTCCGGATTATACACATGCTATGATATATTCACGGAATGTCCCGATTATTCGGGACAATTCCGGAAATCTTCTGGAATCGCCGAAATTATGTGATTTCATCACCTGTCCGGCGGTCAACCGGACGTTTGCAAAATTTCTCTTTTCACGGGATAAGCTGGATTCCGTGATGATGGAGAGAATTAGTCTCATCATGCAGTTAGCAGTATCACAAAAACCGGATACACTGATACTCGGCGCATTCGGATGCTGAGTGTTCGGAAACAAGCGCGAAACCGTCTATCCGCAGTTTGAACAGGCGATTAATCAGTATGTTCCGGATAACATCAAAATCATATTTGCTGACCCTTCAGCAAAGCAATAACTATTTTCAAGGAGGAATTTCCCATGGATAAAATTAAAATGACAACCCCTCTCGTAGAGATGGACGGCGATGAAATGACCCGTATTCTGTGGCAGTGGATTAAGGATATTCTTATCACGCCTTATGTTGACCTCAAAACAGAATATTATGATTTAGGTCTGAATCATCGCGAAGAAACGAAAGATAAAGTGACATTCGACAGTGCCGAAGCAACTAAGAAATACGGTGTCGCTGTTAAGTGTGCCACTATCACACCGAACGCTGCCCGTATGCCGGAATACAATCTTTCCGAAATGTGGAAGTCTCCGAACGGTACTATCAGAGCCATTCTGGACGGTACTGTTTTCAGAACGCCGATTCTCGTAAAGGGCATTACTCCCTATATTCCGACTTGGACGAAGCCGATTACCATCGCGCGTCATGCTTATGGTGATGTCTACAAGAATACCGAAATGCAGGTAAAACAGGGCGGTAAGGCTGAACTCGTCTATACCGATAAGGACGGTAACGAAACCCGTCAGCTCATTCATGAATTTACCGAAAGTGACGGCATTATTCAGGGTCTGCATAACCGTGATGACAGTATCTCCGGTTTCGCAAGAGCTTGCTTTAACTATGCGCTTGACTTAAAGCAGGATTTATGGTTCGCTACTAAGGATACCATCTCCAAGAAATATGACCATAGATTCAAGGATATTTTTGCCGAAATCTTCGAGAATGAGTATAAAGCTAAGTTTGAAGAAGCCGGTATCGAATATTTCTATACGCTCATTGACGATGCCGTTGCCCGTGTCATCCGTTCTAACGGCGGTTATATCTGGGCTTGCAAGAACTATGACGGCGATGTCATGTCCGATATGGTTTCCACTGCTTACGGCTCTCTCGCGATGATGACTTCTGTACTGGTCTCTCCCTCCGGTGTCTATGAATTTGAAGCCGCTCACGGTACGGTTCAGCGTCATTATTATAAGCATCTCAAAGGCGAAGAAACTTCTACAAATTCTGTTGCTACTATCTTCGCGTGGAGCGGTGCGCTCCGCAAACGCGGCGAACTCGATAACATTCCGGAATTAATCAGCTATGCCGATAAACTCGAAAAAGCCACTATCCAGACTATCGAGGAAGGTGTCATGACCGGCGACCTGTATCTGCTCTCCAAACTCGAAAATAAGAGAAAAGTCAACTCCAGAGAATTCTTAGAAGAAATTAATACAAGACTCTCTGCCCTGATGCAGTAAGGAGAATTTACATGGGAAAACAGGTGATTTCTACTCCTGTCATTCGCCGCCTTCCCAGATATTACCGATTTTTAGGGGAGCTGGAGCGCGAACAGATTGAACGTATCTCCTCTCGCGAACTCGCGCAGAGAATGGGGCTTTCTGCATCGCAGATTCGACAGGATTTCAATTGTTTCGGCGGATTCGGCCAGCAGGGCTACGGCTATCATGTCAGGGAACTGCGCGAAATTATCGGGGAAATCCTCGGTGTGCATGAGCATACCGGCGTGATTCTCATCGGCGCAGGCAACCTCGGAAAGGCCGTGGCCGCGCATCTGGATTTCCAGAAACGCGGATGTGAATTAATCGGCATCTTTGACGATAATCCGCTTCTGGCAGGGACAACAACCGCGAACCTGACTATCATGCCAATGGAAACGCTGGAAAGCTTCTGCAAACAGAGAAAACCGCAGGTCGCTGTTTTATGTATTCCGAAAGATGCCGCCCAGCAGTTAGCCGACAAGCTGATTTCGCTGGGGATTTCCGGATTCTGGAATTTCAGCCATTTTGATTTGAGAATCACAAATCCGGATGTCATTGTGGAGAATGTCCACCTCGGCGACAGCCTGATGACGCTTGCGTACTGTATGCACCGCAGGAATAACGAAACTTAAAAAAACTATCCGGCTGATGAGCGAAATCATCAGCCGGATGATTTTTTTCGGCAATAGGGGAAATAAAACAGACTTCCTGACTGCTCAGGAAGTCTGTAAAAATCTGATGGGAGCTTGTTGTTCTTTGAATCAGAATTAGTCGTTCTTCTTCTTGGAAACAACTGCAACGCCGCCCAGTACTGCAACTGCTGCTGCAACGCCGGCAATCGGGAGAACGTCTGCCACGCCTGTCTTCGGGGAAGAAGATGCAACAACGGTGTTTGCTGTTGTAGACTTTGCGGTTGTGGTTGCGGCCTTTGTGGTAGCCTTTGTGGTTGTTGTAGAAGCCTTTGTTGTGGAAGATGTTGCGGATGTGCTGGATGTGGATGTTGTAACAGGTGATGTGGATGTGCTTGTGCTTGTAGATGTGCTGGATGTAGATGTGCTTGTAGATGTAGATGTGCTTGTGGATGTGGAAGTAGATGTAGATGTGCTTGTAGAAGTAGAAGTTGTAGTAGTGGTTGTTGTGGTAGTAGTGGTTGTAGTTGTAGTTGTTATGGTGGTTGTACCGCCTTCGATTTCAATCCAGCCGTCTACGTGGTCAACAGAACCAGCAGCTACATAGTCAACTGTATCGTTCATGAACAGTTCCTTAGAAGCCTTGCCGCCCTTACCAACACCAGCGGTTCTGTAGGTGATGTCATAGTGTTCGCCACCAACGATTGTAGTAGGAATTTCTACTTCAACCAGCAGGAGGTTAATGTCAGCATCTTCCATAGCACTAGAGGATGCCCATGCTGCCCAGCTCATGTTTTCTGTTGTGCTGTCTGCGGTTTCCATTGCAATGTCTACACCAGCATCAAGAGAAGATGTGAGACCAAGAATCTTCATGATTTCAGCATCAGCAGCCCATGTCTTCTGAGCGGTTCTGGAGTTTGTTACGATTGTGTAGTTAAGATTGTCAGAAACTTCTACACCAAATTCGATAGCTGTTAAACCAGCATTATCAGTCAGCTTAACAAAAATCGGAACTTTGTAACCCAGTGTTTTTACTTCGTCAACAGTCAAGGTTCTCTGGTCAAGAACTACAGTAGCACCAGCAGAGGATGCGGCGGCGGTCATAGCAGATGTGCAAGCGATTAAAGACATTGCAGCTACAGCAGCAACTGCTTTCTTAAAGCTAATCTTCTTCATTTTCGTAATTTCCTTTCAAATAAAAATTTAAATTTTATATCATGCACCGCACTGCGAACAGTGCAGTGCATAATATGACTAGCAGATTAAATTTTTTGCGCAATAGGATTATTCAGCATCTTCTGTCGGATGTTCCAGTTCCCAGTTGTAGATTTCTTCTGTATACTTCGGCAGGGAGGCTTCTGTATTGATGGAACGGAATACATCTGTTACCCAGTTGGCAGAACCTTGAGAACCAACCTTAGCAGCATACTTCAGAACAGATGCGGAGTCAGCCGCACCAACAGCCGCACCATCAGCTTCGGCAGGATTGTTAGAGGTTGCACCAGAATCCTTGGATTCGCCGGAAACGTCAGCTAAGAACCATGCGAATGCTTCCAGAGCATCACCGGACTTAACAGAATCATACTGTTCTTCTGTTGTCAGATAAGCTTCCTGACCAGCACCAACAGCAGCGGCATATTTCAGAATAACAGCAGCGTCAGCGGCATTTGCTTCACCGTTCAGGTTAGCGTCACCCTTTACACCAATGTAAACATACAGTTGAGCATCAGATGCAGACCAGCTTCCGTCATCATTCTGATAGAAGATATACAGACGGGTCAGTTCATAAGCGTTTTCTTCGGTGAATACATCCTTCGGAGACAGGCCGATTTCAGGAGCATCAGCAGTTCTGCCGAATGCAAATCTTGCAAGGTCAACGTCTACGTTTTCGGAAGTGGTTTCGCCGTCGCGTGTGGGTGTTTCGGTGTAAGTTGCCTTCTTGATGAGGTCAGCTACATCGAACGGTCTTGCATCGTGGGAGAAGTAGAAGTTTGTATTTGTATTTACGTCACCGTCAACATCGAAGTTAATATCTTCTACGGCAACAGGACGGGTTTCTGTTTCGGATTCGGACTCAGATTCAGATTCAGATTCGGACTCAGATTCAGATTCAGATTCAGACTCAGATTCAGATTCAGATTCGGACTCAGATTCAGATTCAGATTCGGACTCAGATTCAGATTCAGATTCGGACTCAGATTCAGACTCAGATTCAGATTCGGACTCAGATTCAGATTCAGATTCAGATTCGGACTCAGATTCAGATTCAGATTCGGACTCAGATTCAGATTCGGACTCAGATTCA
>JAFUWP010000009.1 GCA_017483405.1 Oscillospiraceae bacterium
GTTAATATCATACAGAGCCACGCTTGAACCGTTATATACGATAGATGCGGCTGTACCGTCAGAAACGGTCTGAGCTTCTGTCGTAGTTTCGGTTTCGGTTTCTGCTTCGGTTTCGGTTTCCGTGGGCTGTTCCGGCTGTTCGGGTGTGCCGTAGACAACCTGCTTGGTAACAGCCATCAGGTCAAAGATGTTGACAACGCCGTCACCGGTAGCATCTGCATTCAGATAAGCTTCTTTTGAGATGCTCTGTTTGTTCAGCAGATACTTGTGCAGTGTGATGACATCCAGTACATCCACCTTACCGCTGAGGTCAACGTCACCTGTCAGAGCGGCAGAACTGGAAAGAATCGGCAGAGCGGCACACATTGCGCCTGCTGCGATGATACCTGCAAGACCGTGGCTAAAACGATTATGTTTCTTCATAGTAAATTTCCCCTTTTCATAGAATTTCAAATTTTTTTGTTGAACCTGATTTCTCAGTTCACGAATGTTCTTTATGAATTGTCTATATTATACAGGAGAATTCTTAAAGTTTTCTTAAAAAATATTAAAAATTTCAGTTTTTTGAAATTTTTTATTTCTGATAAAATGAATCCGTCCGGCATGTTACCGCCGGACGGAATTTTTTACGTTTCTTTATCTTGTCTTGCAAGATGAATATTTCAAAAGCACTTTCCGGATTATCATGCACGAAAAGCCGGATAACCATATTGGCATCAAGAATCTTCACGTTTCATTTCCTCCAGAAAACGGATATGTTTTTCGACAGCCGCCTGTTCCCATGCTGTTTTTTCCAGCGGAATCAAATCCGGATTGGCGACATCGTGAAAGATACCGCAGAGCGATGCCGCAGATTTTTTTTCTTTTGGCGGTGTTTCTTTCATCATGCCGCGAAGAATCACTACTAAGGCGTTCAGTTGTTCTTCATCGAGATTATCTATCATGCTGTAAGCAATTTCTTTTGTACTCATAACATCATCTCCCTGATATATGCGCTTTATTAAAAAAATTCGGTTCAGTGCCGGAGCATTGTTTTTTATAAGTATATCACAAAACGCAGGAGAAGTCAATCAGATTTCAGATTTTTTAAAAATTTGAAAATTTTTTCAGAAAAATGTACAGAACCGTACAAGAAATGCTCTTTTTGCGCTATTAGTGAAAGGAGTTGTTTTGCGATGGCAGACAAGAAGAAAAGTTTTATTTTATATCTGGACAGAAAAAAGGAACTCGACATGCTCACGGATGAACAGGCAGGAAAGCTCATCAAGGCGGTATATCAGTACGCTGAGGACGGAACTGAACCGGACTTTGAGGAACTTGCCTTGAAGCTGGTATTCAGCATATTTCGTTCCCAGCTCGATATGAATGCCGAAAAGTATGCCGAAATCTGCAAAAAGAGGTCGGAATGCGGAAAATTAGGCGGTGCGCCGAAAGGCAATCAGAATGCCTCTAAAAAAAGGAAATCTGATAAAACAAGCATAAGCTTGCATGAACAAGCAAATCAACCTGATAATGATAATGGAAATGAAAATGTTAATGGAAATGAAAATGTTAATGGAAATGAAAATGGAAATGTTAATGGAAATGATAATGAAAATGTTACTGATACTGATTTTCTTTCGGGGGACACCCCCGAACCCCCTGATTCTGTTCCAGCGCAGAAAATTGTTGAAAATCATTTCAGCGAACAGGATTTCTCTCATCTCGTTGAGAATTATACTCAGAATCCGGAATTACAGCAGGCTCTGTTTGATTTTATCGACTATCGGAAAACAGGAAGAAAACAATTCACGCTCAAAGCCCTTGCACTCAATCTCAAAAAATTAGATGAAATCGCCTGCAATGACAGGGATAAAATTGAGATTGTGCATCAGTCTGTCGCCTGCGGTTGGTCGGGTCTCTTTCCTGTCAGAAAACAACCCGATTATTACGGCAAAAAAAGACCGGTTCATGACATCATCCGTGAACAGGAAATGGAGGAGATTCACAAGTATTTAGACCTTCTGGATTAATCCGTTTTTCTGATTTTCTTCATCCTTCTTGACAAAACCATCAAATCGTGATACAATAAAATCAGAACAGATACAAAATCTGATAAAATCTGAATGATAGAAAAGATGGTAATCACAAAAATGACATCTGAAAAAAATTCTTTTTCTCCGCTTTCGCAGGAAAAAGCTGTTCCGCTTCTGCGAACAGAATCAGAAAAATGGCTGACAAAACTCTCAGAAGAAGAAATTCGGGCAATCAAAAAATATACGAAAAACAGCGGTGACCCCAGAGATGATAAATTTTATCTTCGCTTAAATGCTATGCTCCGCGGTGCAAAGCCGGAAAATGAAACTCTCCGTTATTATGCAGAACTGATTTCCGATGCATTGCGGAAAAATAACCTGCAATATGATATTCTTTGCTACCGGAGTATGAATTTCAATCCGTTTCATGATGTCAGTACCGGAGATTATGTATTTCCTCAGCAGTTTATGAGTACTTCCGTTACAAAAAGCGGTGCGCTGAAAGATAGTTTCAGAATGATAGTCCGTGTACCTGCCGGAGCTGTCGGCGCATATATTGAAAAATTAAGCAGGTATCCGAAACAAAGAGAATTCCTGCTCGATAAAGATTGTATCTATCAGGTGACTGCAATGCAGAAAGACTGCATCGAACTGGAGGTGGTTGTATGAATGAAAAATATGAATTCCCCGAAGAATGGTCGGAAGAAGAACAAAAAGACTGGAACGAAAAAATGTCCGAGCCAATTCAGTTCAAAAAGCTGACCGCAGAAGATGTACAGAATCTGAAATCTCAGCGCAAAACAGCATAATCCGAAAACCGCCCGTCAAAAGGCGGTTTTCTCATACTTTTCTGATTTTCTTCATCTGGGATTTTAATTCTTCAATATCCTGATGAATATAAATTTCCGCTGTCGTGCTGTAATTCGCATGACCGATGATTTTTCTTAAATGCTCCGGCGGTATCCCTGCCGATGCCGATAACGATGCAAAGGTATGTCTCGCACTGTGCGGTGTCAGATGCGAACCAGAAAACTGATAGTTCCCGTGTTCGATGCTGTCAGGCTCGGCAAGATGCAATTCCGCCAGCGCGGAATAAAAATATTGATGCCTTAACTGCGCTGTTGTCGCATTCAGGACGGTTTTTCCGGAATCGTCCTGAATCCAGCCTTTTACGAATTCCGCTATCTCCGGAATGTTCTCCGGAAACGGAACTATCCGATTCCGGCCGGCTTTGGTTTTCTCTCCGCAGATAAAATAACCATGCTCGAAATCAATATCCGAAACTTTCAGATTCGCCACCTCCCCGATGCGCAGGCCGGTATAAATCAGAAACAAGATAAACTGGACGCGCTTATCATCGGAATGCGCCCATAACAGCGCGATTTCTTCGGGAGTGAAGATTTTCTTCTCGGATTTTTCAAATCTGGGGATTCTGATGAATTCTGCATAATTTTTCCGGATAATATCATTTTCGAGGGCGTACCGGCAAATCAGAACCGCCAGCGTCCGGACGGCATGACAGGCCGATTCCGATTTCGCCTGATTTACAATCTTCTGGAAATGCGCAGTTCTGACATCATGCATTTTCAGATGCCGGATTTCCGCGAAGCGTTTCCATGTCGATGAATACAGCCTGACAGCGGAATCAGAAACCTGTCTGTAATGGATTTCCGACCAGAGCTGATAAATTTCCTCTAAAGTTGCGTGATACAGCTCCGGACAGCCCTCACGAAGATAGTTATCAATCGCGTTTCGGGCATCTCCGGCAGTCGGAAAACTCCCCAGATAGATGCGCTTTCCGCCCGATGACGGCGCGTGTGCAATCCAGATATTCTTGCATCGGGAATCACGGCTGACCGTTCCCGTGCCGTTCGGACGGCGATGGGGCTTCTTCTTTTCGCTGACTTGTTTCTTTCCGCAGTAGAGACAGTAAAGGCTCTGTTCAGGGATTTCCTTTCTGCACCGGATGCATTTCATGTGACTGCTCCTTTCTGAATTGTCTGATATATATTATAATAAGTATAGAATATTTTTCCGGATTTGTCAAGTTTCATAGTTTTTTACAAAAAATACTTGCAAAATTTACAGAACTATGATATAATAACTATAAATATCATATTCTGAAAGGAAGATTGAAATCATGAACGAAATCCTGAAAACTATCAAAAGCAGAAGAAGCTGTCGGAACTTCAAACCGGATATGCTCCCTGATGACATCATTCAGCAAATCTGCGAAGCCGGAAC
>JAFUWP010000010.1 GCA_017483405.1 Oscillospiraceae bacterium
ACAATCACCCACAGAGAAACAAAAATGATTTCCGTCCGGAAGGATACTTTCTTCAGGAACGGCATCACGGCGAAACATACCGCAAAGCCGATAACAAGCCATATCAGATTGGCAAAGATATTATCATGATAATACCAGACTGTTTCGATTCCCAGCTGAATGGTCAGTACAATATTATTTTTTTCTTCGCCTTCCTGAACGATTTCCATCCCAGTAGTTGAAAAAATGCTTGCCAGCGTCAGCACACCTGTCAGGAATATCGCGAACAGGCAGACGACAATCCGGACAAAATTCTCGAATTTTGTTGTTTTTTCGGTCATACGTTAAAAACTCCTTTCCGAACTATTATAGCATAAAAATCCGGAGACTGCAAGCCTTTTTTAAAAAAATATCCGCATTCCGGAAAATTCCGGAATGCGGACAGATTTACCTGATAATCCTGTTATAGTTTTCCGATACGGTATTCCAGTCGATGAGATTGAATAACGACTTGACATAATCCGCACGGAGATTTTTATATTTCAGATAATAGGCATGTTCCCAGACATCGAGTGCCAGAATCGGGATATAGCCGGTTTTTTCGGAAATGGGGTTATCCTGATTCGGAGAGGAAGAAATCATCAAATCGCCGTTTTTGTTGGCGGAGAGCCATGCCCATCCTGAGCCGAACTGTCCGAGGGCTAATCTGATGAGTTCCGCTTTCAGATTATCGAAACTGCCGAATGTGCTGTTGATTTTTTCAGCAAGTTTTCCGCTTGGCTGATTGGCCGGATTCGGGGAAAGCTGTGCAAAATACAGATTGTGATTATAGAAACCTCCGCCGTTATTCCGGAGCGCAGTTCTGACAGCAGGGTCAGAAACGGAATCGAGATTCGCGAGAATTTCGATAACATCCTTATCCTGTAAGCCGGCCATTTCAACGGCCTTATTGAAGTTTGTGGTATAGGCGGCATGATGTTTTGCATAGTGTGTTTCGACAGTAAGGGCATCAATATAAGGTTCAAGTGCATCGTAAGCATAGGGAAGCGGTACTTGTGTAAACATAGGGCATAACCTCCTGAAAAATAGTATATTACTATTATACGAATTTTTCAGAATTTTGTCAAGTATTTTAGTAAAAATAATTCATCAGAAGCAGTACACGATACTGAATCAGTTCCATTTCGAGATAATCTGTGTACAGACTGCCCATTTCATAGGAAAGCTGTAAATCTCCCTCCCAGAAAGTATCAAATTTTTCCTGAAAATCCTGCTGTGATGCCTGAATCGCCTGAAATACATCCGGTGAAATTGTATTTTCAAGGTCAGTAAGCAGTTCATTCATGAATGTGTCCTTTAATTCTGTATATGCACGGGTATGGGAATCCGGAGCGATGCCGTTAACAAGAATACTGTGATAACGCTCATAATAGGGATTTCCATTCTCCCGATGAAGTGTTGTTAATTCAGAAAGCATTTCATCTGCCTGTCTGCCGGAATCTTCATAGACCCGACTGTTCATAGACCAGTTCATTGCTTCCTGCCGGCGCAGTTCCCAGTAAGATGCCTGTAACGCTTCTACATCTGATACTCTGCTTAAATCCAGACAACGCCATTCAGATTCCTGTGTTTCTTCTGTAACAGTAGTTTCCAGTACGGCAGTAGTTTCTGGTATAGCTGTGATTTCTGCCGGCACTTCCGGAACAGGCGGTGCAGTCGTTTCCGGCAGGAATGTTTCTGTTTCTTCGGCGAAAACTTCCGGAACAGTTTCTGTCACTGTCTGATTCGGCAGATGAATCTGTGTTACGGCAGTTTCCGGAACAGTAGTTTCCATCCGGATGGTTGTGTGTGTAGTTGTGAATACTGTTGTCTGTGTCGTGGAAAGTTCGGCAGACAATGCAGGATTAGAAGTGCTTGTTTCGGAAACAGTTTCCATCTGTGTGGTGATGCTTTCAGCAGGGGAAAATGCAATCGGCTGTTTTTGCTGTGTTGCCTGTTTCAGATGTTCCAGTGTTTCTTCCTGCGGTTCAGCGGAATGATTTCTCGCTTCCAACAGTTCACAATAGCCATAGAGTCCGAGAAATGCCGCAAGAAAGAGTGCCATTACTGGTGCAGCAAACCGGAACTGCTTCTTATCCCGTTCTTTTTTGATTTCTTTCAGAAAATCCGGATATTCAGAAGGCTTTTCTGAAGCATAAATTTCTTTCAGAGTTTTTCTTAATTTTCTGTTCATAGCGATTCTCCTTTCAGAGGCTTTTTTTGAGTTTCTGTGTAACCTGCCGGATTCGTTTGCTCATAACGAATCGGGACACGCCGAACATTTCGGCAATCAGGGAGATTTTTTCGCCGTTGACATAGCGGAGAATGATAATTTCCCTGTCCTCATCGGGGAGCGCATCCATTGCCATTTTGAGGGCGACACGCTCCGGAATACCGAGATTCTGTTCTGGAGTGATTTCCTCATTGAGAGAATCCGGCGGAATTTTTCTTAATTTGTCAATACACAGATTTCTGGCGATTGTGTAGAGATACTGTCTTGCATGGCTTTCATATTCAGGATGCTGGAGGTATCTCAGAAATGTTTCCTGAGTCATATCTTCGGCATCTTCTTTATGATGAAGCCAATACAGACAATAATGAAAAATTCTGGTATACTCTGATTCAATTTTCATGGGTGCACCCTCCCTTCTGTCTATATGACGTTTGAACAGGACAGAATGTGCGGAATTTTCAGAACTAAAATTGTAAATAAATTATGAACAGAAAAATCCCCGATAAACTTGTATTTATCGGGGATTTTTTTAGATGAATTTTTTCGGAATCCGTCAGCCTACCAAACCAGAACGCTCAATACCTTCGGTGAAATATTTCTGTAAGAAAGTATACATCACAAGAAGCGGTGTAACGGACAGCAGACAGCCGGCTTCCATCCAGATGATTTGCTCACGGGGAGAAACTTCCACCGTTGCGCTGTTGAATAATTCCAGAGAAAGCAGTGTGTTCAGATTTTTGAGCATCAGTGCAATAGTCGAATTATTCGTGAAGAATGTCGAGCTGACATAGTAGTCGTTCCAGTACCATACAACAGAAAACAGGAATACGGTCAGGAATGAAGAAGCCGCATTCGGAATCATTACCTGAATAAATGTCCGGAAAGGACCGCATCCATCGAGATAGGCTGCGTCTTCGAGTTCTTTCGGAAGTCCCTTGAAAAACTGCCGGAAGATGAAAATCATCAGGCCGGCACGAATGCCGTTTGCCATCAGGGCAGGTAGATACATCGTAAAAGGGGTATCAATCAGATTGAATGCGCCGAACAGAAAATATCTGAATTCCATATACTGCGGAATGGCAATAATCTGATTCGGGACAAGAATCATCATCAGGACGATGCCGAATAATAAATTCTTGCCCTTGAACTTGAATCTTGCGAATCCGTAGCCGGTAATCGCGCAGGTAACGACCTGCACCAGAGAACAGCCGATGTTAAGAAACAGCGTTGTGCCGAGTGTATGCCAGAAGTTCATGGCATTCATGGTCTGTTTGAT
>JAFUWP010000204.1 GCA_017483405.1 Oscillospiraceae bacterium
CGACCAGTTTGAGAATCAGCCGTGCTGCCGTCAGGTGACAACAGGCGCACAGCTTGCCGAAAGTCCGAATACTTACATCGCCTTTGAAAGAGCGATGATTCGTGCTTATCAGTTCACACAGGAAAATCATGACGAAACTGTCGAAGATGTTGCAAAATATATCTACATCGACCCCAAATTGATTCAGATTGAAGTCTATGGCGGATTCAGCAGTTCCCATCCCGACCCTGACAAGCAGGCTACCGTCCGCCTGAAAGAAGACATCGTTTCTCTGGGCCTGATTGAAGATTATGACATCGAACCGCATTATAATACAGAAATCTATCAGACAGCACTTTCTCAGGTAATTGAACAATATCCGGAAGAAAGCATCTTTCAGGAAATGCAGGCTCATTTTACTGAATTTGAATAATCACACAAACGGCAGAGATTTTTCTCTGCCGTTTTTTTAAGCTGTCTTGGCAGTTCTTCATCACCTCCGCCATGAAAAATTAACAAAAAACAAACAACAAATCCTTGACTTTTTTGTAAAAGTATGATAAAATAAAAAAGGAATTTCATTTTCCTGCTCTATCTATATTAAATTTTAATTTTCAGGAGGTCTTAATTATGGCGATTTCTATGGAAGATGTCAGCAATAACCAAAGAAGACAGATGCCTGTCATTCTGATTCTGGATACCAGCGGCTCTATGTCCGATGAAGGATACGGCAACGGCGGTATCACACAGCTGAACCGGAGTATCCGCGGTATGCTTTCCGATTTCAAGCATCTGCGCGCGGCAAGCGTGGAATTCTGTTTTGCAGTTGTCACATTCGGCGGCGATTCAGCACGGATTTATCAGGATTATACACCGCTGGAAACCTTCGCCCAGAACTGGAAAAATATGTCCGCTAACGGCATGACCCCTCTCGGTGATGCGCTGGATAAAGCGAAACAGATTATTGAAGATAAAACAAAACTTTCTCCCCGTTCCTACCGTCCGACTGTCATTCTGATTTCTGATGGCTATCCTACAGATGACTGGGAAAACAGCATGGATAATTTCACAAAGGACGGCAGAACCGCAAAATGTGACCGTTTTGTCGTTACTGTCGCAGGCGAGGCAACGGATGTACTCCAGAAGTTCGTAGATAACCCTAAAACACACATGTTCAATGCGGAAAATGCATCGGATATTCTGGAATTCATGCGCTTTATGAGCAGCAGCATCGCGCAGAGCTCTACCAGCAATAACCCCAATAAGAAAGAGCCCATCAAAGACCTTCAGGAGGCTGTCGCCGAACAGGAGGCCATTGATGAAGACTGGGGCGAAGATGTCATCTTGGATGATATTATGAATGAAGATATATGAGCACCGATAATCTCAAAATCCTGCTTGGCGGATGTTCCGTCCGCGGTTCGGCGCATGTCAGAAAACAGATGCCAAAGCAGGATTATACCCTTTGCAAACGAAGCGGCGGCCTGATTATCGCGGCTGTCGCTGACGGGCTAGGCTCTCATGCCAAAAGCCATAAAGGTTCGCGGATTGTATGTCAGTCC
>JAFUWP010000205.1 GCA_017483405.1 Oscillospiraceae bacterium
GAAGGCATCCAATGAGATGTATGAACTGATTGCAAAGCTGAATCGGGAAGATAATGTGACTATCATCATGGTATCGCATGACATGAATGCCGCAGTGAAATATGCCTCTCATATCTTGCACATCGGCGGAAAGCAGTTATTTTTCGGAGAAAAGGACGCATATCTGCAAAGCAAAGTCGGCAGAGCCTTTCTCGAAGCCGCTGAAACGGGAGGTGATTCCGTATGAGTGATACTATGAACGTATGGGAAACGCTTGTATATTATTTTCAGTTTCCGCTTGTCCGGTATGCGATGATTGTCGGCCTGCTGATTGCATTATGTTCATCACTTCTGGGGGTGACGCTGGTGCTGAAGCGGTTTTCTTTCATCGGGGATGGATTATCACATGTCGCGTTCGGTGCGATGGCGGTCGCCGGAGTGCTGGGAGTTACGAACGATATGGCAGTCGTACTTCCGCTGACGGTATTATCAGCAGTGCTCCTGCTGAGAACCGGTCAGAATACAAAAATCAAGGGTGATGCGGCCATCGCGATGATTTCTGTCGGTGCGCTGGCTATCGGCTATCTGCTGATGAATCTGTTTCCGAGGTCATCGAATATTTCGACAGATGTCTGTACGACACTGTTCGGCTCGACTTCGATTCTGACACTGACCGTTCAGGATGTCTGGCTGTGCGTGATTATGGCATTGATAGTGATTACCGTCTTTCTGTTATTTTATCATAAAATCTTTGCGATTACGTTCGATGAAAACTTCGCAAGCGCAACAGGCGTGAAATCCAATGCTTATAATTTATTAATCGCGGTGATTACGGCTTTGATTATCGTGTTAGCGATGAATCTGGTCGGCTCACTTTTGATTTCCGCGCTGATTATTTTTCCGGCACTGTCGGCGATGAGAGTATTCAAGAGTTTTCGGAGTGTTATCATCTGTTCCGCGCTGATTTCGGTCATCTGCGCGGCGGCCGGAATTATCCTCTCGATACTGTATGGCACACCAGTCGGCTCGACAATCGTTGCGGCGGATATTCTGGTATTTTTTATCTTTTGTCTTTATTCGTTTCTTATCTCGAAATTTCCAGGGAGGAAAAATGCATGAAAAACAATAAACTGATTCCGGCGGTGCTCCTGCTGACAGGTCTGCTCACCGCCTGCGGAAATACAAATCAGGTACAGGCATCCACAGAAAACGCTCCGGCGGAGGTATCACCAGTATCCGAAACGGAAGAATTCGTAATTCCGCAGAATCCCGATGCTGACCCTGCCTCTGATGTGGATTTGACGGTTCTGAGCAGTACGATGGTTTACAGTCAGGTGGCTGACATGATGTATACACCGGAAAAGTATGACGGCAAAATCGTGAAGGCATCGGGCTTATTTTCGGTTTATCATGATGATTCGCAGGATAAGAATTATTATGCAGTTCTGATTCAGGATGCGACTGCCTGCTGTGCGCAGGGCATTGAATTTATCTGGCAGGGGGAGCATAATTATCCGGAAGATTATCCTGAAATCGGACAGGAAATCACGGTGATGGGCACATTCGGCACATACGAGGAAGACGGTGCGACATATACCCAGCTGTTGGATGCGACTTTGACCGTAAACAGCTGATGACGGATACTGTATCGGAAAATTCCGGTACAGTATTCTTCTGTCCGGATTGTTATGAAAAAATTAACAGTTTGTTTATATTTTATTCACAAATCAGCAGAGTATGTATATTATAATTAGTAAGAATAACAGTAAATGCTCAAAAATGGAGGGACTTATGAAACAGAAAAAGAAACCGGATACCGAAATTGAAATCAACACTTCCGGAGAAACAGAAGATACAAAACCGGCTGTCGAAGAATGGGAAACGGATATGCCCGATGCACCGGAAGAAAAACCTCAGCGCAAAGGCCTGAAAGGCTTTTTCTCGAAAATTTTGTACAGTCTTGTCGAAGAAGTCGAAGACGATGAGGATGATGATGACGAAGACGAGGAAGATACCGAAGAATCCGGAGAAACATCCCCTGAACCGGAACTCGAAGAAGAAACAGAAGAAATTCCGGAAGAAGATGTTCCGGAATTAACCGTCACTGATGAACCGGATGTTCCGGAAGAAATTGTTTTTTCGGCTGTAGAAGAAGCATTTCAGGAAACTGACCCCGAAGAACCTGCCGAAGAACCCTCCGGAGAAATTCTTCTCGATGCGCCGGAAGATATGCCCGATTTCCGTGAAGATGCCGTGCCGGAAGAAGATGCCGTCACCTTCCGGAATGACGAAGAACTGACAATGACACAGGATGAACTGCATGACGGACTGGAAGAATTCTTTTCCGGCGATGACGAAATACAGGAAACCTCCGGAGAAGATGACGAACATCCCGATGAGGATGAGGAGGACGAAGACGATGATGATGAAGATGAGCTGAATCCTGATGGAACAAAGAAAAAAAGTTTCTTTTCCGTTGCGATTCCAGTCATGGCGGTTGTTGTGGTTGCGCTTGGATTTGCTTATTGTCTCCAGCTCGGACTGTTCAGTGAAAAGGAAGTTTACTATATGCCGGATTTGGTCGGCAGAA
>JAFUWP010000206.1 GCA_017483405.1 Oscillospiraceae bacterium
AATTTTGAATGGAGTGTCCGCTATTTCGGCCTGAAACTTCTGCCAAGAAAAAAATCTGCCGGAAAACCAAAAGATTCCGGAAAAGATAAAAAAGAAGAAACTTCCGATAACGAAAAAGAATCTGAAAAAAAGCCCGAAAAATTCCTGACGGATGTTATCTGGGAGAAAATGCAGAAATTCGCAAAGCGTCTGGATATGGCCGGAAGTGCCGTCAGCGCACTGCCTCCGGCACTCCGCTGTTTCGGAAATGCCCTGACATGGGATGCCATCGAAACAGACATTCTCATTGCCGATGAGGATGCCGCTGACTGCGCACAGAAATACGGCCTGATGCAGATACTTCTTCAGAATCTGCTCAGTCAGTCCGGCATTTTTATTCATGTCAAACGAAAAAATATCCGCATCCGCTGTGATTTTATCGAGGATACATGCAGATATAACTTCCGGTGCAAAGTGAAAATCAACATCGGAAAAACGATTCTCGCCGGTATTGTATTCGTATGGAATTATTTCAAGGACAGCACACAGGCGAAAAAAACAATCGTCAGTCAGAAACTATAATCAGCGGTATAACCGCAGAAGGAGATTTGCTATGAGTGAACACAAGATTAACGGCTTTATCGGTGTCAGCGTGGAAAAAATCCGCAGTATGGTGGATACAGATACCATGATTGGCAATCCGATTCCGTGCGGAGATGGGGTAACAGTCATTCCGGTATCGAAAATTTCTGTTGGATTTGCCTCCGGCGGTTCGGATTTGCCGACCCGTACTAATAAGGAATATTTCGCCGGCGGTGCAGGCGCAGGCATGAGCGTCAAGCCGGTGGGCTTTCTGGTTATCAATCAGGGTGAAGTCCGTATGGTACAGCTTTCCGAAAACGGTTCGGATGGGGCATCTTCCATCATGAATCAGCTCCCCGATGTCATCGAGAAAATCAGCGGTATTTTCTCTAAGGACAAGAAGGAAAAATCCGAGAAAAAAGAAAAAGTCAAAGTCAAGAAAACAGATAAATCCGAAATTCAGGAAATGACAGAAACTTCTGAAACTTCCGAATCCTGATTCATAAACAATACGCTGTCCGCATATACTCTGGCATGAAAATCTGAATGTCGGAGGTTGGATAAATGCTTACTGTTATCAGGAAATATATGCTTCTGCTGGTGATTCTGCCTGTATTCCTTTTCCGGAATCTGACGGAACTGCCGGTTCATGCCGTTCTGACTGTTTCCGCAAAGGCCTGCATTCTGATGGAAGCCTCTACAGGACAAGTTCTGTTTGCGGAAAACATACACGAAAAACTCCCTATGGCAAGCACGACCAAAATTATGACTACGCTCCTGACTATCGAAAGCGGTAATCTGGATGCTGAATTCATGGTCGATAATCAGGCAATTCATGTCGAAGGTTCTTCCATGGGATTGCAGGAAAATGACATCGTCACGAAACGTGCGCTTTGTTACGGAATGCTTCTGCCTTCCGGAAACGATGCCGCGAATGCATCAGCAGTCGCAGTCGCCGGAAGTATTCCGGCCTTTGCCGAGCTTATGAACCGCAGAGCCGCAGAAATCGGCATGACACGCACTTGCTTTGTGACTCCTTCCGGACTGGAAGGCACGGGACATGGTTCATCTGCTTATGATATGGCACTGCTCGCCCGTGAAGCCTTACAGAACGAAACCTTTCGGGAAATCTGCTGTCAGGCCTCTGCAACGGTGAAATTCGGCAATCCGCCCTATCAGAGAACACTGTATAACTCGAATAAACTGCTCCGTATGTGTGAAGGCGTTATCGGCGTGAAAACAGGTTTCACTGATGAGGCCGGAAGATGCCTTGTTTCTGCCTGCGAGCGGAACGGTGTGACCCTTATCTGCGTCACGCTCAATGACCGCAATGACTGGAATGACCATATTCAGCTTTATGATTACGGTTTTTCTCAGGTCAGTCCGGTAACGCTCGAAGTGCCTGAACTCAGTCAGAACCTTGTCGGCGGTACGGAAGACAGCATCCGGCTCAGACCGGAAAGCCCTGTCATCATAGGCGCGGTGAATCATGATATTTCAGAAATCAGTTATCGGCTTGTGCTTGCGCCCTTCGCATTCGCGCCCGTCAAGGACGGTGAGGAACTCGGCAGACTGGAATATTATTTCAGAGATACGAAAATCTGTTCCGTTCCCTTGCTGGCGGACGGCTCGGCAGAAGCTAAAATCTTACCCGAAAAAAATAAATTCATGCAGTTTCTGGATAACTTGCGAAGTATCCTGAAAAATGCATAAATCCACAACAGGAAAGAGAGAACAAAAATGGCAGAAATCAGAATTCAGAAATTCCTTGCCGATGCTGGCTACTGCTCCAGACGCAAGGCGGAAACCCTGATTGAAACAGGTCATGTCAGAAAAAACGGCAGACCTGTCAAATTAGGCGATAAAACTTCTTATAAAGATTTGATTACCGTGGACGGCGAAAAAGTCATCATGCCCCGTAAAAAGACATTCCGCTACATCATGCTGAACAAGCCCCGCGGATATGTCACAACCGTATCGGATGAACTCGACCGCCGGTGTGTCATGGATTTGCTCGATGATGTGGAAGAACGTGTCTATCCCATCGGCCGGCTCGACCGGAATTCCGAAGGCCTTCTCCTGCTTACCAATGACGGCAGATTCGCCAATGACATTATGCATCCAAGCAAGCACATCACGAAAACCTATCGTGTCACGGTCAGACCCTCCGTTACCGAAGAACAGCTTGCACAGATGGCATCCGGCATCGTTCTCGATGGGAAGAAAACCCTTCCGGCGAACATTGTCGTCCTGAATAACGAACAAGGCAGAGTCGTGCTGCAAGTTACCATCAGAGAGGGCAGAAACCGTCAGATTCGCCGTATGTGCGAAGCAGTCGGCCTAGAAGTCGCAAGACTCCGCCGGACTTCCATAGGCCCTGTCAAGCTGGGGATGCTCAAAGCTGGTACATGGCGCGACCTCACCCCCGAAGAACTCAGAGCTATCCGGAACGCTATCGGAAAGGAACAGTGAAATCTATGCTCAGAATCTTGGAACAGAAAAATCTGGAAAGGTATCAGGAAATCATTCAGAATCTGAATCTTCCGGAAAATACGTCTCTGCATCTGACCGAGGCACTTGATGATGCGGATGCCGTGAAAGGGTATATCCTGTATGCCTATCATCCGGAACAAATCGGCATCTATGCGCTGAATGACGGAAATGACTGGGATTACTGTGACGGCCTTGTCCGTTCCGTTCTGTTCAAAGCCCAGCTCCGCGGAATCGAGCGGGCTGTCTTTGAAATCACAAATCCTGAAATCAGAGAGAGAATTCAGAAATTAGGCTTTGTGAAAAATAACCAGAATTCACTTGAAAATATTAGTGAAGTTATGGAAAGCTGCAAAAAATGCAAAGAAAATCCCTCAAACACTTGAAAAAAATCTAAAAAAATAGTATCATGAATATATATGATATTTTTTATGTCAGGAAGGAAGATAATTGCAAATGGAAAAAAATCTGAACAGTCCGGCAAGACAACTGCTGACAGCTCTGTTTGATGACGGTGCTTATCAGGAAATCGGCTCTTAT
>JAFUWP010000207.1 GCA_017483405.1 Oscillospiraceae bacterium
ACATACCGCCATAGATTTCACATAATTGAACCAGCAGAAAAGTTCTTCACAACCTTCATCAGTTAACAATGCGGATAAATGCAGACTGAGACTGTTAATCCATTTCATACGATGACTTACCGCCCATTTCGTAACGGTATTATGTGCATAATTATCGCCCTGCAAGCCGGATGTAGATAAGAATGTAACAGGCTTTTCACGAAGTATCTGAATGAATTCCTCATCTTTTGTCATATTATCAAGCAGTTCCATCATATAGCTGTATATATCAAGATGGAATACAGAACCCAGCAACAGAACCATATCACTTTCTGTAACTTCCTGTTTCATCTCCTCGGTCAGCCGGCCTTTGTGTGCCATCACTACATGAAAACTGTCATTTCCGAACCACTGCTCAATAAAGCGTTCCGCCTGTAATGTCAAGGATAATTCTCCTTTAGGGGAACAGCTTACTACACAAATCTGCATTGTTAATCCTCCTATGTTTGTTATGTTTTTTAATTATCTGTCTCGTCAGCAATTTCCGAAATAATATTCTGAAGCACTTCCAACCCCTCGAATGTCTTGGAAGAAAACGGAACTGCATGGATGTCTTCAAAACAGGGAATTTCCTGTTCAAACGCCTTCATACGGGTCTGTCGTTCGGTTTTATTAAGCTTATCCGCTTTTGTAAATACGATAATAAACGGAATTTCGTTATCTATCAGCTGATTTATCATCTGTAAATCATCGGCTGACGGTGCATGTCGCATATCCAGAAGCTGAACGACAAGTCTCACATCCCTGTCGGCTGACAGATAGCCGGAAATTAATTTTTTAAGACGTTCCTGTTCGGATTTGGATGTTTTAGCATAGCCATACCCCGGGAGGTCTACCAGATAGACATGACCGACACTGTAGAAATTCACTGTCGCGGTTTTCCCTGGCACGGCGCTGACCCGTGCAAGGGATTTCCGGTTGACGAGCTTATTAATCAATGTGGATTTGCCCACATTGGAACGCCCGATAAAGGCAAACTCCATGCGCTCCGGCGCAGGAAACTGAGAAATTTTTCCGTAAGAGGCGGAAAATTCCGCATTCTGAAAATTCATGTCAGCCTCCTGATACGCGCGCAGAAGAAGTAGTCTTCTTTTTCTTTTCTTTCGGCGTACCGGATTTGCGTTTCTTCTCGGTTTTTTCGAGAGCGATTTCCAGCACTTCGGAAAGATTCTGAACGGGCATGAATGTGACGTTTTCCTTGACAATATCGTCTACTTCTTCGAGTTCAGCTCTGTTGCCTTCGGGGATGATGACTGTCTTGATTCCGGCTTTGTAAGCGGCCATAGACTTTTCACGCAGTCCGCCGATAGGCATTACTCTGCCGTGCAGGGTAATTTCTCCGGTCATGGCGACATCGGCTCTGACGGGAATTCCCGATAATGCAGAAATCAGAGCTGTTGTCATGGTAACACCGGCAGAAGGGCCATCCTTCGGAACAGCACCTTCCGGAGCGTGAATATGAAGGTCTTTTGTCTGATAGAAATCAACAGGAATATCATACAATTTTGCGACACTTCTCGCATAGCTGATAGCGAGTCTTGCGCTTTCCTGCATGACACTGCCGAGCGAACCGGTGATTTCGATACTGCCTTTGCCTTCGAGAATCAGGGCTTCGAGGGGCATCAGCACACCGCCGACCGAAGTCCATGCCAGACCGTTGACCAGTCCGACTGTATTCTGCTTGCTCTGAGGGTCAGGAAGATATTTCGGAATGCCGAGATATTCCTGAATTTCTTTCATCCTGACATGTACGCGTTTCTTTTCGCCGGCGGCAACGGCTTTCGCGGCCTTGCGGCATACCGTTCCGATGGTGCGTTCCAGATTCCGGACACCGGATTCTCTGGTATAAGAATCAATCATTTCGTAGAGGACATCATCATCAATGCGGCACTGTACGTGCTTGAGGCCGTGACGTTCGAGCTGTTTGGCAACGAGATGACGTTTAGCAATCTGGAATTTTTCCTCACGGGTATAGCTGGATAATTCAATAATTTCCATTCTGTCCTGCAACGGTGCAGGAATGGTATCCAGTGTATTGGCAGTTGCTACGAACAGTACCTGACTCAAATCGAACGGCAGTTCGAGATAATGGTCTCTGAAAGAATGATTCTGTTCCGTATCGAGGACTTCGAGCATGGCGGCAGAGGGGTCGCCCTTGTAATCGTTGCCCATTTTATCGAGTTCATCGAGCAGAATCAGAGGATTTCTAGAGCCTGCCTGATTCAGAGCGGCGATGATTCTGCCTGGCATCGCGCCGATGTAAGTTTTTCGGTGACCTCTGATGTCAGCTTCATCGCGGACACCGCCGAGCGAAACTCTCACGAATTTTCGGGAGATAGCA
>JAFUWP010000011.1 GCA_017483405.1 Oscillospiraceae bacterium
AAATTATAAGCCTGCTCCTATCGAACACAAGCAGGTATATGGCATCACCTTCGAGCAGGGCAGAAACGACCTTGATATTAATAAAGCATAACTGGCTAATATCGTAACGGATAATAAAGATATTCCGGCTGATAAGCTCGATGATTTAATGATTTCTCTGATTACGCTGAAATATACGCAGTCTAATTCTGTCTGCTATGTGAAGGATGGTCAGGCAATCGGCATCGGTGCAGGACAGCAGTCCAGAATTCACTGTACAAGACTCGCCGGACAGAAGGCCGATAACTGGTGGCTTCGTCAGTCTCCGCAGGTGCTCGGTCTGGAATTTGTGGATAATATCCGCCGTGCTGACAGAGATAACGCGATTGATGTCTATATCGGCGATGAATATGAAGATGTGCTCCGCGATGGCGAATGGCAGAGAATCTTCAAGACGAAACCGGCTGTATTTACAGTCGAAGAAAAGAAAGCATGGCTTGCCAAGAATACGGATGTTTGTCTCGGTTCTGATGCGTTCTTCCCGTTCGGTGACAATATCGAACGTGCAAAAAAGAGCGGTGTGGCCTATATTGCTGAACCTGGCGGCTCTATCCGTGATGACAATGTAATTGAAGTATGCAATAAATACAATATTGCAATGGCATTCACCGGAATCAGACTGTTCCATCATTGATGCGGTATGATTGAGTGGAATCTTCCGCTTGCTTTACTGGATATTGTGCCTGTTGTTCTGTTTTTTCTGGGATGCATCGAGTTGATGAAGGTGTTTTATCCCAGAATGACACAGGCACAGTATACCATGTTTTCGGCAGGCGGCACGATGATATTTCTGGCCGGTATGATGAAGGCAGTATGGAAGTTATTGTTTGTACTGGGAATCTGTGATTATTCGATGCTTTCGGATGCTTTTTTCCCGATACAGTCAACAGGCTTTGTGCTGACGGCGGTCAGCATGGCCGGCATCGCCGGAAAGAAGAAAGTAACATCCGCAGAAAAAAGTTTTTCGGCACTGCCGGCCGTTCCGATAGTGGAAACGAAACTGCCGTTCATCATCCTGACGTTTATGGGGACAACGGTATTTTACGGGACACTGACGATTCTGAGTTTCAGGCGGAAAGCGAAACTGACGGGATTATTTTTCATCGGCGCGTATGTGTTCAATATGATACAGGTATTTCTGGCGATGAAGTTTGATAATTCTTCGCTGATGAACTGGATGGCGGAATTTGTCAGCTCGCTTGCGCAGGCATGTATGTTTTCAGGAGCGATTTCTCTGCACAAGTCATTCAAGCGTGAAGAACAAACAGCATGAGGGGAGAAAAATACATGATACAGAAACCTGAAATCACGAAAAAGCTGGCACAGATTGCCTTCTGGCTTGAAATGGGCTGGATTGTGTGCAATGTAATTCTGATTTTTCTTGCCTGTGCTGTGCCGATTTCGAGTACATACAGCAGTTGGGCAGATATCAAAATTCCGCTGAGTCTTCCGGTCATCTATGCAGTCGGACAGTGCGGTATGATACCGTTTGCATGGTCATGTTTAAGAAGTCATTTACAGAAAGAGATTTCTGCAAATCGTGCGGAAAGCAATATCGCACTTCCGGCAGTGCTGTATTTTATCGGAATTCTGCTGAACTGGCTGATTCAGAACTTTGGCATCACATTTGTCGGCAGAGTTTTTCATGGTGCGGATGTGGTTGGTGCATTCAGTATCAGAATGCAGTATCAGCATGTTCTGAATATTCTTCCGGTGCAGACGGCGGCATTGGTGTTAGTCTGCTGTGCGTCAGCAATTGAATTATATATTTTAAAACATAAGGAGTCTTAATTATGAAGATTTTAGTTGTCGGCGGCGGCGGCCGTGAACATGCCATTATTATGAAACTCGCCGAAAGTCCCAAAAAGCCGGAGCTGTTCTGCGCCCCTGGAAACGGCGGTATTTCCAGATATGCCAAATGTTTCGATGTTAAGGCAACCGATATTGAAGGTATGCTGAAACTGGCGCAGGAAATCCAGCCGGACTGGGTATTTGTCGCACCGGATGACCCGCTTGTCATGGGCATGGCTGACGAAATGCAGAAGGCAGGTTTTAAAACTTTCGGCCCTCGCGCGAATGCGGCTATTATCGAAGGAAGTAAGATTTTTTCTAAAAATCTGATGAAGAAATATCAGATTCCGACAGGTGCTTATGAAGTGTTCGATAACAGTGAAGAAGCCATCGCGTATATCAGAAAACAGAATACGTATCCGACTGTTATCAAAGCGGACGGTCTGGCTCTCGGAAAAGGTGTCATTCTGGCACAGAATGAGGAAGAAGCTGTTGATGCTGTCAAGTCTATGATTGACGGAAAACAGTTCGGCGAAAGCAGTTCACATATTGTGATTGAAGAATTTTTGACAGGGCCTGAAGTTTCAGTGTTATCTTTCACGGACGGGAAAACCGTTGTTCCGATGATTTCTTCTATGGACCATAAGAGAGCACTGGATAATGATGAAGGCCTGAATACCGGCGGTATGGGTACAGTCGCTCCGAATCCGTATTATACGGAAGAAATCGCCGCAGAATGCATGGAAAAGATTTTCAAGCCGACAATTGATGCCATGCAGAAGGAAGGCAGACCCTTTACAGGATGTCTGTATTTCGGCCTGATGCTGACTCCGAACGGCGCAAAGGTGATTGAATATAACTGTCGTTTCGGCGACCCTGAAACGCAGGTAGTTCTGCCTCTGCTGGATACGGATTTGATTGACATCATGCAGGCCGTCTGGGATGGTACACTTGCGGAACTGCCCGTCACATGGAAACAGGAATCCGCGGCATGTGTCGTGCTTGCAAGCGGCGGCTATCCGGTCAAGTATGAAAGCGGGAAGGAAATTTCCGGCCTCGATGAAAAAGGTCAGGTACAGAATGCTTTTGTCTATCATGCAGGCACAAAGTTCACTGATGAAAAATTCCTCACCGCAGGCGGCCGTGTACTCGGTGTGACCGCGACTGCTGATACGCTCGAAAACGCTCTGAAACAGGCTTATCAAAGTGCGGAAACCATCAGCTTTGAAAAAATGCATTATCGCCATGACATCGGAAAACGCGCATTGCAGGCGAAACAGGGGTGATGCTTCATGCATCCGAAACTGAAACGATGCTTTATCTGCGGTCAGTATGCGAATATTTTCTTTCTGTTGTTTGCGCTGTTTGCGTGGGTCTATTACTGGTCAATCAACAGGCACAATCTGGAGATTGTTCCGCTGGAAATCGCCGCGTATACTGTCGAAACGACCGGATTTATCTTCATGCTGTTCTCGCTGATTAATTTTCATAAAATCGTCAGAGAACGATATGTCATGAAAATTGCAATGCTGATTTATCTGATTACCGAAGTTGTTATCATGATTCTGGATTTCAATGCCGATAAGCTGGATTTTTATAATTCGACATCAATGGCACTGAATCTGACACACTCGATTTTTTCGGCGGTTATCTGTTTTACGTATTTGTCGCTTGAACCGAAAAATAAATCTCTGGAAATTGCGATTATCATCACGGAAACGATAATTCTGTCCGGTATGTTCGGTGTGATTTTCGGGATGCATGTTTATGTATCTCTGTTTGCGAATGCGATTGCTTATGTGACATTTTTCTCGATAATGAGATTTCTGCTGTCACAGGAGCGCATCATGATTGACTGCTACGGCGACAGAGCGAAAGAATATAAATATAAAAGCTCTTTCTTCGATGAATAAGGATATTCTCTGCCCCGATGCAACGCAAAGGGGCAGAATTTCAGAAACGGGGGATTTTTTCATGAAAGAACGGCTGGAATATCTGCGGTCGAAAACTGCAAAATTAACAGATGCATCCGGAGTGTATCTGATGAAGGATAAGCAGAATCAGATTATCTACATCGGGAAAGCGAAGAATCTGCATCGGCGTGTCAGCAGTTACTTCCGGAAGGATGCGAATCATCTGCCGAAAGTCGAAAAGATGGTTTCGCATGTCTGGGATTATGATTTTATCGTAACGGATTCCGAATATGAAGCCCTTCTGCTGGAATGCAGTTTGATTAAACAGCATCAGCCACATTATAATATTTTATTAAAAGATGATAAGGGATATTGTTATATTAAGATTTCGGATGAGCCGTATCCGAGAATCACTGTCGAAAAGCAGAAAACAGCTGACGGAATGTATATCGGGACATATACCAGCAGTTTCACCGCGAAAACTGCGGTGGAAGAAGTCAACACGGTGTTCGGACTGCCGACCTGTCATAAGAAATTTTCGCAGAGTTTCGGGAAATCACGGCCGTGTCTGAATTATCATATCAAACGCTGTGCAGGTATCTGTCAGGGGAATATTTCAGCGGAAGACTATCAGGAGCGCATCCGGCAGGCGGTGCAGTATCTGAAAACCGGCAGCCAGGATTCCGTCAGAAGAATGCAGGACGAAATGCAGAAAGCCTCTGAAAATCTGGAATTCGAGAAAGCCGCTCTGCTCCGTGACAGAATCCGCGCGATTGAAAAAGCATCTGATTCCCAGAAGATTTTAGATAACGAGTTCCGGAATGCCGATATTATTGCACTTGCGGACAATCAGGACAGAATCTGCATTTCGGTGCTGATTTACCGGAACGGCCGGCTTTCTGATAAGATTAATTATGAAATCACCGAACAGGCCGAAGAATCCGTTCTGGATGCCTTTGTATTCCGGTTTTATCAGGACAGGAACGATTTTCCGGAGAAAATTCTGCTGGAAAGGGAGCTTTCCGAAATGGAACTCGCCGGAAAACTGCTTTCCGGACAGGCAGGGCATAAAATCAAACTTTACGTTCCGAAAAAGGGCGGAGGCCTTGAACTCCTGAAAATGGCAAAACAAAACGCTGTCGAAGCCATCGCCATTCAGGAGAATCGCACCGGAAAGGAACTTCTCGCACTCGAAGCACTGGGAAAAATGCTCGGCCTGAAAAAGATTCCGAAATATATCGAATCTTATGA
>JAFUWP010000208.1 GCA_017483405.1 Oscillospiraceae bacterium
CATTTCAAACACCCCTGTTTTATTTTTCTTTTATTATATCATATTATTCTCTTTTTGTCCACTCCCACGAAAAAAGTTGCAGTCAATTCAGCCTGCCGTATCAGAAAGCCCCTGCCGGAATCAGCAGGGACTTTCAAAGATGCTTTTACAGAAGTTTGTCCGGCGAAAAAGTTCCGATATATTGATGATGTACTTCATTCGCCGTTATCATGTTATCAGGAATCTGAAATTCAAATACCTTGATTTCGGAAATATCTTCCGTCCGATGTCCGGCCGTTCCGTCATACATGATATTGTAATACAGGCGGAACGGAATCTTCTTTCCGGAATTCACAATCGCATTGATGGTCAGGGCAAAATTCGGATAATCATTCCGATACGGATTCCAGCTCGCAACGGGGATTTTTGAGCGTTTCAGCTCGATGATAGATGCAATGCTGTCATCGTTTTGGATTTTTATTAGGTCTAAATCGGTCACTGTAATGCGTCCGAGTTCGGCTCTCTGCCAGTCGTGATAACCGCTTGATGTGTACTGATTGACATCTTTTCCGGCTTTTCCTGACTGGACAATGCCGAATTTTTCATAAACCTGCTTTAAGTTCTGATAAGTCATACTCTGCCATTTTTGATTCAGCCATACACTGATATTCTGACTGTTCGGCACAAAGCGCACCGCCACAAACGGCAGATTCAGCTGTCGTGCGATTTTGCAGATACGATTACCGTTTTGACGTTCTTCCGGAGAAAATGCACTGTCGAGCGCGTCCGTTTCACTGACAAAGGCAAGCAGTCGGGGAATTCCCTGCATATCTCCATACAGAAGAACCCACTGTTGCTTTACCAGAAAACAATACTGATGCAGTCCGTGACTGCGGATATATTCATAAATGGCATTACCTTCGTATTTCATTGCTGAACAGCCTCCTGCTGAAATGTAACGGTTTCCGGAATCCGGCAGACAACCTGATTTTTCCCGTGTTTTTTGCCGTAATATAGTTTCTGGTCGGCTTCATCCATCATCTGCTGAATGGTCATACCGTTCCGATAGGCGGAAAGTCCGATAGTTACTGTAACGGAAATATTGTTTTCTCCCCGATAGCTGACGGCATCCTGTTCGATTTCACGGCGGATTTTTTCCGCGGAAAGAGATGCCTGTACTTCTCCGGAATGCATCAGAACGAGAATTTCTTCACCGCCCCAGCGGAATACACTGTCATCCTTCCGGACACTGGTTGAGATTGTATTCGCGACATATCTGAGCACTTCATCACCGCAGTCATGACCGTAGGTATCATTGACTTTCTTGAAATCATCAATATCCATCATGAGCAGACAGAAGGATGTTCCTTCCTGACTGGCTTCCTGATAGGCTTTTTGAAGATAATCATCCATACTGCGCCGGTTGAGCAGATGTGTGAGCGTATCATAGCAGACATATTTTTCAAGTTCTTCGACAAGGAATTTCCGCCGAAATAGGTAATCATGTTGACGGAAACGAACATCATCACCGCGCCGATGGTACGGAGCAGAATTCCGGTGGTATAGTATTCATCCGCCGCTGGCAGAAGTCTGCCGCCCTCTGCGAACCATGAAAGAAACATCGAACCGCCGATGCCTGCTGTAGTGAACAGTACAAGTTTTACATCGAAATAACTCGCCTGTACGATGGTGAACAGCAGACTGTATGCCCATAAATCACTGAACGGCCAGATATATGTGATAGCATTCCATTGTATGATAGCCATCACGGCCATTGTGTATTTCGCCTGCTGAAGTTTATCCTTCCGGACGATGCCGTCCTCCCGTAAGCCCGTTTTCCTGAAATACAGGCCGATGAATAAATATATCACATCCATGCAGACAAACAGCCACATATACATTTCGTTAATATCGGGATAGCACCCGAACGCATGAAGCAAGACGATTATCACACCCGCGATTAAGCAGAATATGGGAATAATCAGGACAACAATCCGATAAACACGGCTGATATAAGCATCCAGTGCTGTCATTTTTTCCTGCATAGCCTGCCTCCTTTCTGAATTTTATCATATTTTCCGGAATCTAAAACGATTAACTTTATTATAGCACATATTCAGCAGAAAATCAAGAAGAAATTTACAGAATTCACAAAATAATTCTTGAAAAGAAAAACTTTTTGTGTTATAATAATATTAATCTTAAATTTTGGTATTCAGGGAGGTAGTATTATGAATTTTCAGGAATGGGCGGATAACATTCAGACGATGGCGAGTGTCTATGCCTTTGATATTTATCCGGACGGCAGTTTCAGTGAAATCCGGCTGATGGCCGTTAACAAGCATTTTCGCGGAATGCTTTCCAGACGGCCTGATGCACCGGTATTTTATCAGGGAATTCCGTATCGGGAATATTTTCAGGATGTGAATTTTGAAAGCTTTTGTTATCGGTGCGCCAGCACCGGACAACCGCTGTATTCTTATGTGAATGCTCACGGCTTATGGTTAAGCGGACACTATCTTCCGCTTTCGGCGGAAATTCAGCAGAATGCGGATTTCAGAACCGTTTTCTGCGGTTATATTCTGAAATGTACACCTCAAATCGAAGACGATGCTATGACAAAAC
>JAFUWP010000209.1 GCA_017483405.1 Oscillospiraceae bacterium
ACTTTTGGTCATTTTTGTGATACAATAGAATCAGGACGAATCCGAAAACGATTTCAGAAACGGAATTCAGCCGGATTCGGACATTCTATTGATAAAATTTATGAAAAAATTATGAAATCAAGGAGAATTTGTATGAAAAAAACTTTATTCAAATCCGTAACCGCGCTCCTGATGGCACTGACTGTTATCAGCGCAGGCATCCCGATGGGCAGAAATGCTGAAAATATTGCCCTGACCGCAAGTGCAGAAAGTGCATTTCCGTCTGAATATCAGCTCACCGGCGATGAACTCGATGACGTAACTGTCCGCATCCGTCCGGCCGGAAGTTATTCTGCACTGGCGATTAATCAGAACGGCGCAGGCATTCAGAACGCAGTTCATATCTTCCAGATTGGCGATTCTTCCAGATTCCATCTGAAAAAAGCCGATGACGGAAGTTATTACATCTATTTTTATAATTCCGCCTATGCGAATTCTTATGTCAACAGCGGTTACTGCATGTTTGATGTTGTCAGTGATAACAGTCATAAGAAAGATGGCGGAGTCATTCACGTTGTCAAGAAGGGAACACAGGATTACAAACGCTGGCAGTTTATCCGTCAGGCAGACGGCACATATTATATTCAGAATAAATATTCCGGCATGTACTGGTCACTGGATACCGTTTCCGGCATCAACAGCGACAATAACAAGCTGGTACAGCGTTCCGCGCCGATGAAATGGGAAATCGAGATTGTGAATTCCGGCAGTCAGGAACAGGAAAGCACAAAAGCTTTTGATTCCTATAATTTTGACAGTCAGGACGGCGAAACAGTTACTTCTCTGAACTGGATGAGCCTTCTTCCGGATGATACTGCCCTGACAGACATCAGCATCCCTGGAACACACGATTCCGCAACCTGCAACGTACAGTATACCGGCCGGCTGGCACAGTGTCAGCAGTTATATATTGATGATATGCTGGATTCCGGTATTCGTTATCTGGATTTGAGACTTGGCAAGAGCGGAAGTTCTCTCAAGATGATTCATGGTGTGGATAACTGCCTGAACCGCGATGGAAATCAGCTTTATCTGGATACAGTCATGAGCTGGATTGATTCCTTCCTGACAGAAAATTCCGGTGAAACCGTGATTCTCCAGCTGAAAGATGAAGACGGTGATTCGACATCTCTGGCATATCAGTATTTCAAGAATCTGGCAGAAACAACGGATAAAATCTACATCGGCGACCATGTGCCGACTCTGGGTGAAGTCCGCGGAAAGATTGTTATCATCAGCCGACTTTCTCTGGATGATGGTGCTGATTACAGCATCACAAAGGATACTGTTTCCGGACAGTGGGCAGTTCCGGCCGATAACTGGCAGATTGGTGAAAATAATTCTTCTGCGCTGGTAGTTTCCGGTGATGATTATGAACTCTGGACACAGGATAACTATGACATGACAGCTTCCGATAAGTGGACATGGGTAAATGGTTCTGTTACAAGCGCATCTGAAAAGCAGGCATCCGCGGCCGAAAACGGCAAAAAAGCATGGGTAATTTCTTACACCAGCGTAAGCAAGCTTCTTTCCGGAGTATATCCGCTGAGTGCCGCACGGGACATCAATAAGAATCTGAAAACAGCTTCATGGTGGAGCGAAACACCGGACATCTTCACGGGTGTTGTATGCTCTGATTTTGTAGATGAACAGCTTGCACAGATGATTTATCAGACCAACTTTGCAGAATAAAATATAGTTATCAGAATCAAAAGAGCGGTCTTTCGCCGCTCTTTTTTCTGATTAATCATTGACATCATTCAGAAAATATGCTATACTGATATTGCAGAAATCTGCAATATCTGAAAACGGGGGAAATGTTATGAAGAAATTCACAAAATCAATG
>JAFUWP010000210.1 GCA_017483405.1 Oscillospiraceae bacterium
ATGGACAATGCTTCTTTTCATTCAAAGGAACATTTGAATCTGATTGCTGAAAAATATCATAGAAAAATTATTTTTCTTCCTCCCTATTCACCCGAATTGAATCCGAGTGAAAATTTCTGGCATACCTTGAAGCATTGGCTCAGAATGCATATTCATGATTACAATTCTTTGGATGATGCTATTTCTGCTGCTTTTCAAATCTTTTAGATTGTTCTGCCTTTCAAGTAGGATGACTATATAATGAAAATATCTGCGAATTTTTTCATAAACAGGAGGTAAATTTTTAATCATGGAAAAACGAAATTCCTTTTCCAGCTCGCTGGGATTCGTCCTCGCGGCGGCCGGCAGTGCAGTAGGGCTGGGCAATATCTGGCGATTTCCGTATCTTGCCGCGAAGGACGGCGGCGGCTTGTTTCTGGTGATTTATCTGATTCTGGCACTGACATTCGGCTTCACGATGATAGTTTCCGAAACGGCTATCGGCCGGAAAACAAAGCAGAGTGCCCTGACCGCTTACGGAACGCTTCATAAGCCCTCGAAGTGGATAGGCATCTTTGCGTGTCTTGTGCCGTTCATGATTCTGCCGTATTACTGCATCATCGGCGGATGGGTGCTGAAATATTGTTTTGCATTCATGACCGGAAACGGCATCGCGGCCGCGCAGGACGGCTATTTCACGGACTTCATCACGAGCTATGCAGAACCCATTATTTTTGATATTGTCTTTCTGGGGGCGGTTGCATTCGTCATCTATCGGGGCGTGAACAAGGGCATTGAATCGCTCTCGCGCATCCTGATGCCGATTTTATTGATTCTGGTTATCGGGATAGCGATTTATTCCCTGACTATCAAAGGAAACGGCGAATGCTCCGGTCTGGATGGCCTGAAAGTGTATGTGATTCCGAGTCTGGCAGGCATGACCGGAAAAGATGTTTTCATCACCGTGCTTGATGCGATGGGACAGTTATTCTCCAGTATCAGCGTGGCGATGGGCATCATGGTGACTTACGGTTCGTATTTCAAGGATGACAGCAATCTGATGAAATCAGTCAATCAGATTGAATTATTTGATACTCTCGTAGCATTTCTGGCCGGAGTCATGATAATTCCGGCGGTATACGTCTTTCTCGGCGAAGAAGGAATGCGCAGTTCCGGCCCTAGCCTGATGTTCATTGCCCTGCCGAAAGTCTTTGCCGAAATGGGCTTTATCGGGAACATTATCGGGGCAGTCTTTTTCATCATGGTGCTGTTCGCGGCACTGACAAGCGCGATGTCCGTCCTCGAAGCCGTTGTCGCAAGCCTGATTGATGCCTTCGGATGGAGCAGAAAAAAAGCTGTTCTCATCGAAACCGGCATCGCACTGGTTATCGGCATTATCATCTGTCTGGGCTATAACGCACTGTATTTTGAACTCACACTCCCGAACGGTTCTTCCGCGCAGATTCTCGATATTATGGATTATATCAGCAATCAGATACTCATGCCCGTGGTAGCCATCGGGACATGTATTATGGTCGGCTGGCTGGTCAAGCCGGAAACCATCATTCAGGAAGCCACTAAGAACGGCGAAAAATTCGGCAGAAAGAAATTATTCATCGTGATGATTCAGTACATCGCGCCGGTGATGCTGTTCACGCTTCTGCTGGGTTCGCTGGGGATTCTGTCATGAGTCGGTTTTCAGATTTCCGGAAGGGCTTTCTGCACGGCATCCCGATAGGATTAGGCTACTTGTCAGTATCATTCGGATTCGGCATCATGGCGGTCAATTCCGGCCTGACCGTGCTGGAATCGACATTGATTTCACTGACGAATCTGACATCGGCAGGACAGGCCGCCGGTGTGACGGTTATCGCATCCGGCGGAACGCTCGCAGAAATGGCATTGGTGCAGTTAACCATCAATATCCGCTATGCACTGATGGCCTTATCCTTATCGCAGAAACTCGATAAAAGCTTCACATTTCCGCACCGGATGCTTGCATCCTTCGGGATAACAGATGAAATTTTCGGCGTGTGCGCGGCGCAGGAATCGCCTTTGACTCCATTCTATATGTACGGCATGATACTGATTGCTATGTTCGGATGGGTACTGGGGACATTTCTGGGGGCTTATGCCGGAGAACTTCTGCCGGCATCGGTGAGCGCGGCACTCGGACTCGTGCTGTATGGCATGTTTCTGGCGATAATCGTACCGCCATCCCGAAAAGAAAAAAGCGTTCTGAGCGTGGTACTGATTTCGGCACTTCTGAGCGTGATATGCTATTATCTGATACCTTCGTTATCCGGCGGATTTGCCGTAATTGTCTGCGCAGTATCGGCATCGGTGCTGGGTGCGATACTCTTTCCGAGAGAGGAGGAATCCTGATTGAGCGTATCAATTTATATTCTGGTGATGGCCGGTGTGACGTATCTGATACGTTTTTTTCCGTTTGCCTTTTTCCGGAAGAAAATCACATCGAAATTTTTAAGAAGTTTCTTATATTACATCCCCTACGCGGTACTGAGCGCGATGACGATTCCGGCGATTTTCTACAGTACGGGAAATCTTATCACGGCGGTTGTCGGGACGGTTATCGCCCTGATACTATCATTCTTTGAACTGCCTTTGATAGTCGTTGCCTTATCGGCATCACTGGGAGCGTTCCTGACCGGATTACTGCTATAAAAAATAATGCCCGAAACGCATGATTTCGGGCATTGTTTTATTATTTAAGAGCATCTTCAATCTGCTGTAATTCCTCCGGAGAGAAATCTAAATGCTGAATACATCCGATATTTTCGAGAATCTGTTCAGGACGGCTCGCACCCGTGATGACAGTTGTTACGGCTTCATGGCTCAGAATCCATGATAATGCCATCTGCGAGAGTTTCTGCCCCCTTTGAGATGCAATTTCATTCAGGCGGTTCAGACGGCGGAGCATGGCATCATCGAGCTGACTTTTCATCCATGTATTGCCCTTTCCGATTCTGGAATCTTCCGGAATGCCGTGCAGATAACGGTCAGTCAGAAATCCCTGCGCCAGCGGTGAAAAGACTGCTAATCCGAAGCCTTCTTCTTTGGCAAGATTCTGTAAGCCATCGGTTTCCGTCCAGCGATTGAGCATCGAATAAGACGGCTGACTGATGATGAACGGTGTCCGCAGTTCGCGGAAGATGTTCAGAATTTCGGCGGTCTGCTGAGAATTATAATTCGAGATGCCGATATACAAAGCTTTTCCCTGTTTTACGGCATTATCGAGTGCGAGGGCGGTTTCTTCAACAGGAGTTTCAGGGTCGGGACAGTGATGATAAAAAATATCGACATAATCCAGATTCAGGCGTTTCAGACTCTGGTCGAGCGAGGCGGTCAGATATTTCCGTGAGCCGTTCTTATCGCCGTAGATGCCAGCCCACATCTCATAGCCTGCCTTTGTCGAGATGCATAATTCATCGCGATAGGCTTTCATATCGTTCAGGATTCTGCCGAAATTGGTTTCGGCCGTGCCGTTATAGGGATGACCGTAATTATTCGCCAAATCGAAATGGACGATACCGTTATCGAACGCGGTATGAATCATACGGACCATATTGGCATAATTCCCCTGAGAGCCGAAATTCTGCCATAATCCGAGGGAAATCACGGGGAGTTTCAGACCGCTGTTTCCGCACCGGCGGTAAATCATGGTATCATAGCGCGTTCCGGAGGGACGGTATTCATAATCATAAACAGTACACATAATTAAAATTTCCTTTCATAATTTATATCTTATTGAATACAAATATCTGCAATAACAGGACGATTGCCATCGTTCCGAAGTTCACCGCCGAAAACGTCAGCAGATAGTTCCCTGTCTGCGGATGTTCCGATTTCTGATAGCACTGATAAGAAATCAGGCTCGCCATCGAGGCGATTAATGTCCCTAATCCGCCGAGATTCACTCCCAGCAGGAGTGCCGTGCCGTTATCGGTAAAGCCGGAGAGCATCACCGCCGCCGGAACATTGCTGATAACCTGCGAAAGCAATATCGAAATCAGGAGTTCATGACCGGTCAGGATTCGGGAGAAAAATCCGCTGACGGCATCAATCCGCGCGATGTTCCCCACAAAGACAAAGAAAAAGACAAATGTCGCAAGAAGCGTATAATCGACTTTTCCGAACAGTGCCGGATTTATTAGGAGCAGTAATATCACGGTCAGAATCAGGCAGAGCCAGTCCGGAACGATGCGGAACACTGTCAGCAGACAAATCACAAATACAATTCCGTAGATGGTGGCCGGTTTCTTCGGGATTCCGGCGGAAGAAGATGATTCCGGCCGGCAGGGTTCAGCAGGGAGCAGAAACGTCAGCAGAAGAAGGCAGATTAATCCGGCGATTCCGGCAGGGAGCATTGTTTTCAGAAATGTGCCTGTCGTAAGCTGATACACATCATAAAGATAGAGATTCTGCGGATTGCCGACAGGGGTCAGCATACTGCCGAGATTCGCGGCGGCATTTTCGAGCACAATCGTCAGGATTTTATGTTTTTCATCGGGAATGTTCCGGAACGTGAGAATCGTCAGGGGCACGAATGTCAGCAGAGCGACATCATTCGTGACGAGCATCGCCGAAAAGAACGAAATCAGAATCAGCATGACGGATAACCGGCGGACAGTTCCGGCTTTTGATAACAGAAAATCCGTCATCTTCTCAAAAATGCCGATGCTCCGCAGTCCGGCGATAGCACCCATCAGCGCGAACAGTTCAATCAGAACGGCGGTATTGCAGTAGCCGAGATATTCTTTATCCGGCGGAACGAGAAAAACTGTCACCACCGCGCAGAGAAAGGATGCAATCAGAACAGGCTGATTCTTACAGAACGTGATAATTTTTTCTTTCATAACAATCACCTCTCTTATGAAAGCCGTTTTTTATCTTCTTATCTTCTTATTTCTATTATAGCATATCTTCAGGAGCATGTCAATCCGTGAGCAGATTCCGGAAAGCGTTTTCTTAAGAAATTCTTAAACAAATTGCCCCTTGTTTCTTAATCGCAATTATTGTATAATAATAGCATAAGAAAAACTACAGAAGGAAGTGTCCCCCATGTCACATCATATTTTAATCTGCGATGATAAAAAAGATATTGTCAATGCCCTGAAAATTTATTTCTCTCAGGAAGATTACATTCTGCATGATGCCTATAACGGCCGTGAAGTGCTGGAAATTCTAAGAAAACAGAAGATTGACCTGCTTCTGCTCGACATCATGATGCCGGAAATGGACGGCATCCAGACGATGACCGAACTCCGGAAGAAATATAATCTCCCTGTCATCCTGCTGACTGCCAAAAGTGAAGATACAGATAAGATTCTCGGCCTGAATCTCGGCGCGGATGATTATATTACCAAGCCGTTCAATCCGATGGAAGTCCTCGCCCGTGTGCGTTACCAGCTAAGAAGATATACCCAGTTAGGGAGCGCGATTCAGCCGACAGATTCGCAGTTCTCATGCGGAAACATCCTGCTCGATGATGCCGAAAAAATCGTCACCGTAGACGGCATAGAAGTCAATCTCACCCCTACCGAATACGCTATCTTATTTTTCCTGATTCGCGCACAGAATAAAGTCTTTTCTCCGAAAGAAATCTATTCCGAAATCAGGGGCGAATTACCCTACGGCGCAGAAGGTACTATCGCCGTACATATCCGGCATTTAAGAGAAAAAATCGAAATCAATCCGGCTGAACCCCGATTCCTGAAAGCCGTCTGGGGTCAGGGCTATAAGCTGGAATCTTCCGAAAGGTCGTGAACATCATGAAAACAAACACTGTCAGAAAAACAGTTGCCGTCATCGCCTATGCCGTCAGTATCCTGACCGCTATGGGCGGAATCGGCGGAACAGTCGCCCTCGCCGAAATGGGATGCTATACGGAATCGCTCTCGGAATTCGAGCGCAACAACATGGAAAAAAATCTTTTCTCCGATATTGAAAATCTGAACGCTGATTTTGAAAATCTCAAATCAGAGGGCTATTTCGATGAAACTACTCCCGAACAGAGAAAACAGGCACTCTATGAGGATTTCATTCGCCGTTATGACGAAACCAGAACGAATTTCTTCTTCCGGATTTATGACAGCGAAGATAATCTCCTGATGCAGTCCTATCAGGCGGATTATGACCTGTTCCGGACGGAAACCTATTATGATGCCAACCGCACCGAAGAAGAAAAAATCATGACCGAAGCAGAATATAACAAAATGATGCGGGATGCTCCGCCGGATGACTACTTTTCACAGCAGATAATTGTCCCTCACGGCGACCCTGCTCCGACACTTCCGAATGAAGAAAATGAACCCGAAACAGAACCCCTCACTGAACCTATCACGGAACAAATCACCGAACCCGTTACCGAACAGGCAACGGAAATCCCGACTGAACCTCAGCCGGAAACGGAATCACTTCCCGACCCCGTCACCGAACCGCCGGAAGAAGAAAATCAGGATTTTCTTGGACTTGTCGCCCATGCCGAAGATGAAGAAATTTATGTTTCGGAATATTCTTTAACTGAACAAATCAATATTGCAAGTGCCCTGAATCTGGATTATTACGAAGACGGCGAAAATGTATGGGTTTACCGTAACGATACCGCAATTCCGTTTGCGGAATATTTTCAGAATCTTACCAGCCGGATTCCGGATTTCGATATTGTCACGCAGAACGGGTGGCATTATGTGGTAGACAAGAATCAGACTCCGCCCCAGCTTATGGATATTGCAGGCTATATCATGAACTATCCGGAAGAATTTGATTCTTCTGAAATTATCGAAGAAACCAGCGCAGAGCCTAAAAATTATGATTTTTATTATGATGTGACTTTTTATCATACAGAAAATCCGGTGAGTCATTATATTACGGGCTATGTCAAGCAGAATCTCACTGCTGAGGATGCCTATCAGAAAAATCATAAATATTCTTCTTTAGCGTATCGGTTCAGATATGCTGTTCCGGCAGTGGGGATAGTCTCCTGCATTATCTGGCTGATAAGCCTGATATATCTGATTCGTTCGGCAGGCTATCACCAGAACGAAGATGATGCAACAGAATCGGTATTCGAGAAGATTCCGTTTGATTTGTTCACGGCAGTACTGGCTTTTCTCTGCCTGATGAGCTTTATCTTGGCGGATGAATTTGCAGGTTATCAAGGCACGGCGATGACGGTTGCCGTTGTCTGCGGATGCGCCGTATTATGGGGATTGGTTCTGCTCTGGTGGCTGATGAGCCTTGCCGTCAGAATCCGGACGGGAACAATCTGGAAAAATAACATCATCACGAAGATTCTGATTTTCCTGAAATATCTGTTCAAAAAGGCGAAAGAGAAAAATTCCGAAATGCTCAGAATGATACCATTTGTATGGAAAGCCGGATTCATTGTACTCGGCTATCTGTTTTTAGATTTCAGCAGTCTTGTGCTGATAGCCAACAGCAGTCCGTTCGGGGTGATTCTGAAAGGATTACTCACGCTTGCGGTGATATTCGGTACGGTTGTGACAGTCTATCAGCTCCGCTTGTTGCAGGAAGGCGGTCAGAAGCTTGCGGATGGCCATCTTGATGAAAAAATTCCGGAGCAGAAATTTTTCCCGTCGTTCCGGAAACATGCCGAAAATCTGAACAGCATCAGTGACGGCATGAACAAGGCCGTTTCGGAACGGCTGAAAAGTGAAACCTTCCGGACGGAATTAATCGCGAACGTCTCGCATGACATCCGCACACCGCTGACCTCTATTATCAATTATACGGATTTGCTTTCCAAGCTCGATATTCAGGACGAAACGGCGCAGGAATATATTGAAGTCTTAAGCCGTCAGTCGGCGCGACTCCGGAAACTCACCGAAGATGTGCTCGAAGCCTCAAAAGCCAGCACCGGAAGTATGAAAGTCGAAAAAATCCCGATGGATTTACAGGTACTTCTTCAGCAGATAGAGGGTGAATTCGCTGAAAAATTTGAATCCCGACAGCTGAACATCATCAGCACTCTGCCGGAATCGCCCCTGATGGTTCTTGCTGATGGCCGTCTGTTATGGCGCGCACTCGATAACTTATTCAATAATATCTTCAAATACGCGATGCCGAATACAAGAGTCTATCTGAATGCGGAAATTCAGCAGAAAGAAATCTGCATCACGCTCCGGAACATTTCCGCGGTTCAGCTGAATGTTTCCGCAGAAGCCCTGATGGAGCGTTTTGTACGGGGTGACCGTTCGCGGAATACCGAAGGGAGCGGATTAGGCCTTTCCATCGCGCAGAGCCTGATTGAATTACAAAACGGCTCGATGCAGATTGAAATTGATGGTGATTTGTTCAAAGTAGCGATGCGCTTTCCGGAATTTTCAGAAAACTCTTGACAAATTCCCCCTGACATGCTATAATTGAAAAAGCGTGAAATACAGGAAAACAACAGTTTTTCCATGAAAATATCATAACGGAGGAATCAGCGTGAAAAAATTTACTTCAAAAGAACTGCGCAACACATGGAAACAGTTCTATCTGGAAAGAGGACATAAAGATGTCGGAGCAGTATCACTGGTATCTGACGGCGCAACGGGAGTATTATTCAACGTAGCCGGAATGCAGCCCCTGATGCCGTATCTGCTGGGACAGGAGCATCCGCTCGGAACAAGACTCTGCAACGTGCAGGGATGTGTCAGAACCAATGATATTGATTCAGTTGGTGATGAATCTCATGTGACATTCTTTGAGATGATGGGGAGCTGGAGTCTCGGCGATTACTTCAAGAAAGAGCGTACGCAGTGGAGTTTTGAACTGCTGACACAGGTATTCGGATTCCAGCCGGAACAGCTGGCGGCTACAGTATTCGAGGGCAA
>JAFUWP010000211.1 GCA_017483405.1 Oscillospiraceae bacterium
ATTCAATGCGGATGATACAACAGAAATCGCTCTGTTTTCTGCCCCAGGCAGAACCGAACTCGGCGGAAATCATACCGACCATCAGGGCGGTCATGTCCTCGCCGGAAGTGTCAATACAGATATTATCGCAGTCGCCGCCAAACACGACAATCAGGAAATTCGTATGAAATCAGAAGGCATGAATCCGGATTTTGTGGATTTATCCGACCTCAGTCCGCAGGAAGATGAACTGAATACTTCCGCGGCACTGCTCAGAGGCATCGCCGCAAAGTTCACGGAAATGGGCTATCCCGTTACCGGATTCGATGCGTATACAACTTCTGATATTCTGCGCGGTTCAGGATTATCTTCCTCCGCGGCCTTTGAAGTCCTTGCCGGAACTATCTGTTCCGCATTCTTTGCGGATTCTCAGGTGAATGCTGTTGAAATCGCAAAAATCGGCCAGTATGCTGAAAATGTCTACTTCGGCAAGCCCTGCGGATTAATGGACCAGATGGCCTGTGCTTACGGCGGTATCATCGCGATTGATTTCAAATCCGAAGAACCCGAAATCACGCAGATTTCTGTCGATTTACAGAAAGAAGGCTATGCCCTGTGCATCATCGACACCGGTGCTGACCATGCCGACTTAACGGATGCTTATGCCTCCATTCCTGCTGAAATGGGCAATATCGCCAAGATGTTCAGTAAAGAAAAGCTTTCGGAAATCACTGAAAATGAGTTCATGTCCCATCTTGCCGCATTCCGGCGCACCTGCGGTGACAGAGCCGTGCTCCGTGCGATGCACTATTTCGCCGATGACAAGCGTGTCGGCAGACAGGTGCAGGCATTACAGAACGGCGATTTCAGGGCTTATCTGGAAGAAGTGAAAGCTTCGGGGCTTTCTTCGTTCCGGTATCTTCAGAACGTATCCGTTTATGACAAGCCCGAAAAACAGGAAGTCGCTGTCACTATCGCATTATGTGAACATATTCTCGGCGGTCAGGGTGCTGTCCGTGTACATGGCGGAGGATTCGCCGGAACAGTACAGGCTTATGTTCCTCTGGAACTTGTCAATGATTTCAAGATGCAGATAGAAACCTATCTCGGCATTGACCGGTGTCATGTCTTTCAGATTCGGAATCTGGGCAGTGTTGCCCTGATGGCAGAATCATAATTATATTCAAATTTAGGAGAAAAATCATCATGAGTAAAATTTTAGTCACCGGCGGTGCTGGTTTTATCGGCAGTCATACGTGTGTGGAATTTCTGGAATCCGGCTATGAAGTCGTTGTTCTGGATAATCTCAGCAATTCCAAAGAAGAAGCTATCCGCAGAATTGAGAAAATCACCGGAAAATCCGTTACTTTCTACAAGGCTGATATGCGCGATGAAACTGCTGTCAGAAAAATCTTTCAGGAACAGGAAATTTCCGCTGTCGTGCATTTCGCAGGCCTGAAAGCAGTCGGCGAATCTGTCGCAAAGCCTCTGGAATATTATGAAAACAATCTCAACGGCACATTCGTATTGCTCAAAGTCATGCGCGAATTCAACTGCAAGACAATTGTCTTTTCTTCCTCCGCGACTGTCTACGGCATGAACAATCCCGTTCCCTATATCGAAGGTATGCCGACTTCCGCAACAAATCCTTATGGCTATACCAAAGTCATGATTGAACAGATGCTCTCTGATATATGCGTAGCTGACCCCGATTTCAGAGCCGTTGCCCTGCGTTATTTCAATCCTATCGGCGCGCATAAATCCGGATTAATCGGCGAAGACCCGAACGGTATCCCGAATAATCTGCTCCCCTATATCGGACAAGTCGCTATCTGCAAGCTGAAACAGTTATCCGTTTTCGGAAATGATTACGATACCCCTGACGGGACTGGTGTCCGTGACTATATCCACGTTGTCGATTTGGCGAAAGGCCATGTCTGCGCCATCTCTTACGCCGAAACTCACAAGGGCTTCATGCCGATTAACCTCGGAACTGGCCACGGCGTAAGCGTTCTGGAAATGGTTCACGCTTATGAAAAAGCCTGCGGTCATGAAATCAATTATCGGATTACCGACCGCCGTGCCGGTGATATTGCATCATCCTATGCAGATGCATCCCGTGCAAAAGAGCTTCTGAACTGGGAGGCTCACGAAACACTCGAAACTATGTGTGCAGACAGCTGGCGCTTTATGCAACAGAATCCCAACGGACTTTAATCTGAAAAATTCCGGATAATCTGTCATGCCCTCTGTTGCTGTCTTACTGTTTCTTCTGGCAGGATTTGCCGCGGCACTTCTGTTTCTTCTTCTGCGCGGACAGCCCCGCCGGAAATCAGAGCCGGAACGTCAGAAAACCCGCGCTGAACAGCTCGCCGCCGATACCCCCAGAATCTATACAGAATCCGCCTTCCTTCTCCAGAAAATTGACGAACGCCGCAGAATTATGGATGAATATCATCATACCAAAATCACGGATGAATACTTTGAACTTGTCTTTGAACTCCAGAACGGCGAAATGTTACGGGTCAGCTGTTCCAAAACAGCCTATCATGACATGCCGTTCCGTAAGACAGGTATACTAACCTATTCCAATGGCCGTCTGATGCGCTTTAAAACCACTGAACACGTCATTTCTGATGAATACAGTCTCCGCTGAATGTGAAAAATTAAGGAAAATTTTGGTCATCCCCTTGCAACTTTCCGAAAAACATGCTATACTATATAATGTAAAAATTCAGCAGTATTTCTGCTGTAAAATCAGAAAGAAAGAAGTGTTTGTTTCTTATGACAAAAATTACCATTTTTTCCGGATTTCTCGGTGCTGGCAAGACAACTCTGATTAAAAAACTCATTGCAGAGGCCTATCAGAATGAAAAACTCGTCCTGATTGAAAATGAATTCGGCCAGATTGGCATTGACGGCGGTTTTCTTCAGGATGCCGGTGTAGAAATCACAGAGATGAATTCCGGCTGTATCTGCTGCTCCCTCGTGGGAGATTTTGAGACCTCGTTGAAGGAAGTGCTCGCAACGTATAAGCCGGACCGAATTATTATTGAACCATCCGGAGTGGGCAAACTCTCGGATGTCATGGTTGCGGTACAGAATGCCACAGCCGGAGAGGATGTGGAACTGAACACGGCCATTGTTGTGGTGGATGTGAAAAAGTGCAAGATGTATATGAAGAACTTCGGCGAGTTCTTCAACAATCAGATCGAGACGGCAGGTACCGTGGTGCTGAGCCGCACCGGCAGCTGCCGTGAGGATAAGCTGCAGGAGGCCATTGAACTGATTCGCGGACTGAATGATAAGGCGACCATCGTGACGACGGATTGGGAGGAGATCTCCGGGCGGCAGATCCTGGATACCATGGAGGCCGCCGGCAAGGTGGAGGATGCCATGATGGCGGAGCTGATCGAGAGCGTGCGCCGTGAGCAGGAAGAGCATGAGCATGAGCACCATCACCATCATGATCACGACCATGAGGAGGAGCACGAGCACCACCATCACCATCACGACCATGATGAGGATGATGAGGAAGAACATGAGCACCACCACCATCACCATCACGACCATGATG
>JAFUWP010000212.1 GCA_017483405.1 Oscillospiraceae bacterium
ACTTCTTCACGGCTTGCATCCGGCCGGCCGAGCGCAATATTATTATAGATGGTATCCTGAAACAGATAGACTCTCTGGAACACCATACTGATATTATCCATCAGAGATGCAAGCGGAATCTTCCGGATGTCCTTGCCTCTCAGGAGAATTGTACCGGATTTTACATCCCAGAATCTTGTCAGCAGGCTTGCGATAGTGGATTTTCCTCCGCCGGAAGGGCCTACCAGTGCTATCATCTCGCCTTTCTGCGCTTTGAAGGACACATCTTTCAGTACATCTTTTTTAGTATCATAAGCGAAAGTGACGTTTTTATATTCGATTTCGGGGAGTGAAGTATCTGTAATTGTTTCATTGCCGCTGTCATCGAGTTCCTTTTCTGCGAACAGGGCTTCTATTCTGTCCATACAGGAATTCATTACCGTCAGACGTGCTTCTTGGTCATAGAAAGTTCTCATAGGCACGAACAAATCAAACAGACAGAGCATCATTCCGATAAAGAATTTCAGTTCCATCAGGCCGTTCATGTAGAGAAATGCGGAAAGCGCAAGTATCACAACCGTGCCCAGACCGTAGATTAAGAACACACCGCGTTTGAAAGGTGTATGGGAATGCTCGAAATCGAGGTTGACACGGCAGTTTGTTTCAAAGCTGTCTGTCAGTTCTTTGGACTTGTCGCCGAGAAGATTATATGTCTTGATGATGCCGATGCCTTCTGTAAAATTCAGAACAGCTTCGGTCTGCGTTTCAGCGGCTTCCTGTTTTTCATCGGAATGAACAAGGTCATTTTTCATCATGCCTTTGCCCAGCAGTATCATGAATGCGGAAATGACAGTAGAGGCAATGCCAAGCCGCCAGTCAAAGAAAAACATAAACACTATCATGATAAGCTGAGAGAACAAATAACTCATCATATCGGCCAGCACCATCATGCAGTTTTCTTCGATGAAAACCATATCCGTAGAGAGTACTGAACTTATCTTGCCGATATTTCCTTCTGTAAAATAGCCCATCGGGAGACGGCGGAGATGTTCACCGAGTTTCATTCTCATATCTGCAAATATCATGTAGCCAGCTGCGCTCTGCATACGGTCAGCCAGATACTGCGCAATCGCCTCTGCGATGACACATGCCACAATGACAACGGCTGTACGAACGCATATTGCTTTTGTGATAGTGCCTTCGAGATATGCTGAAATGATAAAATACATCATGATAATCGGTGCTTTCATCAGCATACCTTTCAGGAAAGACATGACAAAAGCTCCGTAAATGCCGCCTTTATACTTTCCCGAAACACCTATGATTCTTTTGATAAGACCTATCATGCCGACACCTCATTTCTGTATATGTTATCCGAATTGCCGATAGTCCAGTTGGCACTGGCTTCACTGCTGTTCCAGAGGACTCTGTATTCATCGCAGGTTTTCAGAAGGGCTTCATGGGTATCTGCGGCAACAAGGTTTCCGTCTCTCAGAACGCAGATTTTATCAGCATTGACAATTGTCTGCAAACGGTGAGCTATGACGAGTACGGTTTTATCCTTGATGATTTCTGCGATAGCGGCATTCATTTTTTCTTCATTTTCGGGGTCAATGAAAGCGGTCGCTTCATCGAGGACGATAACGGGAGCATTTTTCAGGATGGCTCTGGCGAGGGAAATACGCTGTCTTTCACCGCCGGAAAGCATTTTGCCGCCATCACCGGCCATAGTATCAATGCCCTTTGGCAAGCGGGCGAGAAATTCACCGCACTGCGCTTTGTTA
>JAFUWP010000213.1 GCA_017483405.1 Oscillospiraceae bacterium
ATAAATATGATTTAAATCAGACAATGTATACTCAGCCGGCTATCTTTACAATTGAGTATGCATTAGTGCATACTCTCAGAGAATTCGGCATAAAGCCTGATGAAGTCATAGGCCACAGTATCGGTGAGTATGCCGCCGCGTGTACTGCCGGTGTATTCACTCTGGAAGATGCAGTCACTCTGGTAGCCGCCAGAGGGCGGATTCTTCAGGAATATTCTCCGGAAGGCAGAATGCTCGCCGTATTCGCTGAAAGAGAAAAAATACAAAAAATTACAGAATCTATAAAAAATATTTATATTTCTGCATCTAATTCTCCGATGCAGACCGTTCTTGCCGGAACATGCGAAGCAATCGAAAAAGCACAAAAAGCTTTTCAAGAACAGGAAATCCGCACCGTACTGCTCCATACGACAAGGCCGTTTCATACCCCGTTCATGAAACAGGCGGCCGAAATATTCCGTAAAACAGCAGAAACAATACAGTTCAGAAAGCCTTCTGTCAGAATGCTTTCTTCCGTCACGGCAAAATATGAACAGGAAAAAATTGCAGATGCATTTTACTGGACGGAACAGATATTGTCAGAAGTCAGATTTCATGAAAGTATCAATACAATCGGCTCTGTAGAAGATACCGTATTTTTAGAAATAGGAAGTCTGCCCATCCTCAGCGGACTTATCTCGGCTATCAGCGGCGGCGATGCGGATTGTCTCTGCATTGCTGAAAAAGATGCTGATATGTCTCACGTTATCAGAACTGTATGCAGTCTGTTTGCATACGGTGCATCGGCTGACCTCAGAAAATTATACAGAAGCTATACTCCGGCGATAGCGACTATCCCGAATTATTGCTTTGCACCTAATAAAATACCCTATATCCACACTTTCAGAAATTCGGATGCTCATGCTGATATTGCGTTCAGAACAGAATCGGAAAACCTCTGTACGGAAGATACTACAGAAGCATCGGAAGAAAATATCCGTCATCTTCTTGCGGAACTTCTCGGCATGGAAGTCAGTGAACTGGATGAAAAAGCCGAACTGGTCAGTCTCGGACTTGATTCTATTAGTGCGGTAAATGTTCTCAAAATCATAAACAAGACGTTCGGAATCAAGCTTACGTTAAGTGAAATGTTCAGTGTCCGCACTCCCGAAGGGCTGATTCATGCAGTACGTGAAAAAAGTCTAAATTCTCAGGAAAATGAAGTGCAGAATTCTGATGTTCTGACAGTCAATGAAGCTGACAGATATGAAAACTTCCCTCTGAATGAGGTACAATATGCATACTGGGCAGGCCGTGACAATCAAAGAGCACTGCTGTCAGGTTCTGCCTGCTGTGCTTATTTTGAAGCGGATGTGGAACATCTTGATGAGGCACGTTTTATCGAAGCACTCAGAAAACTCGAAGAACGTCACGATATGTTAAGATGCCGCATTACGGAAGATGCTGTACAATATATTGCAAAAGAAATCAATCCAAATGTGACAGTATGCGATATGACAGAGAAAGATAATTCCTGTCTTGATGAAATCAGAGAGGAAATGTCACATAAGATTCTGCCTCTGAATGCGCCTCTTTATGAGATAAGACTTTCACGGCTTTCAGGAGGAAAGTACCGGATTCATTTCCTGATAGATTTCATGATAGCCGATGCTATGAGTCTGTTTATTTTCAAGAAAGATTTGAGCAGACTTTATCGCGGTGAAGAACTTGAAAAATTAACTGTTACTTACAGAGATTATGAGCTTTACTGCCGTAATGCAAAGGCAATCTGCGACAAGGCCGCCGAAGATGAAGCATTCTGGACGGCTAAGGCAGAACATTTTCCGAATGCGCCTCAGTTGCCTTACGACAGGGGGACATTTACGGATAATTCTCATCGGCGGTTTGTGCGCCGCAGAATGGATTTAACCCGCGAAGAATGGAAAAAGTTTTCCGAAAACGCGGCAAAATATGGGCTGACACCTTCTGCCGCATTGTTTGCACTGTATTCCGAGGTGCTGTCAGCTTACGGCGGAGGAAGTCATTTCGCAGTGATGCTGACCGTATTCAGACGGCATGATGTCGGGCCTGATACCGGAAAATTAATCGGCGATTTTACGAAACTGGCATTAGTGGAAATCAGCAGAAAACAAATTTCCATCGCAGAGAATGCACGGGCACTACAGCAGACAATGCTCGAAAATATTTCTCATTGTGAATATTCTGCAATCAAATTCACGGATATGCTCAGAAAACAAAGCGGAGAAGCAAGACTGTATCCGGTTATTTTCACAAGCGCGGCAGGTCTTGATGAAGATATTCAGAACGAAACGGATATTATGAACAGTCTGCGCAGTATTGTGTCTTCTACACCGCAGGTTTGTCTTGACCATCAAGTGTTCTTTGAGAACGGCACTTTAGTACTTTCATGGGATACGCTGGATGAAGCATTCCGGAAAGATGTTGTCGATGCCATGTTTGAAGTATACTGTACGCTGGTAAAGCAGGCAGTAAAAGACAGTTCTTTCTTTGAAACAGTTCTTTGTGACCTTCGGCCGGAACATCAGAAAACAGAACATGACAGCGCAAATGCAACTGCATATCCCTATCAGAAAAAATTACTGCATACCGGATTTATTGAAAATGTAAAGCGTTCACCCGAAAAAACAGCACTGATATGTGATGGCGTATCCTATACGTATCATGAACTGAATCAGTATGCAAACAGTATTGCAGATACTCTGCTGAAAGCAGGTGCATCGGCACATGACAGAATCCTTGTGGAATTACCGAAATCATTCGGACAGATATGTACTGTACTGGGAATCCTCAAAGCCGGATGTATTTATGTACCGCTTACTTACGGTCAGCCAGCATCGAGAACAGAACGTGTCGCCGAAAAGGCAAAGCCATTCTGTATCATCAGTGATAAAGCTCCGGAATGTGCCGTAAAAAATATCAGACAGATAACATTAAGCGAAATTCCTCAGGAATGCGGCAGAGAAATCATGATGCCGGCTGTTCCGTCAGATGGCGCATATATCATATATACATCGGGTTCGACAGGTCAGCCGAAAGGTGTTTACATCACGCATGAGGCGGCTATGAATACGATAGAAGATGTCAACAGACGTTACAGCATCGGCGAAAATGACAGGGCTATTGCAGTATCATCATTGAGTTTTGACTTATCAGTATATGATATTTTTGGTATGCTTTCCGCCGGAGGAGCTGTCGTCATGCCGACAGAAGAACAGCGGATTGACCCGAAAATGCAGTATCAGCTTGTAACAGAACATCATGTAACAGTATGGAATTCCGTGCCGACTATTATGGATATTTTTGCAGACCATCTGCTGATGCGCGGTTTAACTTGCAATCTCAGAAAAGTAATTCTTTCCGGCGACTGGATACCGATGGAACTTCCCGAAAAACTGAAAAAAGTCCTTCCGATGGCATCACTGACGAGTATGGGCGGTGCAACAGAGGCATCTATCTGGTCAAACTATTTTGATGTGACAGAATCTCTGACAGACTGGACTTCGATACCTTATGGGTATCCGCTTTCCAATCAGGAATTTTTCATTCTTGATGAATTCGGCAGAAGATGTCCCGATTACACGGCTGGTAAACTGCATATTGCAGGTGCAGGCCTTGCGCAGGGATATTATAACGAACCGGAATTGACCGCCGCCGCTTTTCGTGATGATGTCATGACCGGAAAGCGTCTTTACGATACAGGCGATTATGGCTGTTATCACGGCGGAGGCTGTATCGAATTTCTTGGCCGAACAGATGGTCAGGTCAAAATAAACGGATACCGTGTCGAAACGGCTGAAATCGAAGCGGCTGTGAAAAAATGCGGCATTACCGAAAGAGCCGCGGCTGTACCTGTCGGCAATAAGACGAAACGGCTGGCTGTTTTCATCGAGACGGAAACAGCACCCGACAGCGCAAAGATAATAGAACAGCTCAAGAATTATCTGCCGCATTATTTCATTCCGGAAGCAGTTGTGAATATCGCAAATTTCCCCTTGACAGCAAACGGCAAATTCGACCGCAAAAAGCTGGCTGAAATATATGAGCATACAAAACCGAAAACGATTCAGCCGAAGAAAAATGCCGGAAGTGATTCCGCTGTACTGAGAAAAATAGCTGAAATACTGGGGATTTCTCAGATAAATCCTGATGACAGTTTCGGCAGACTGGGTGTATCTTCCGTAGATATGATAAGGCTCGCAGATGAACTGGAACATGCCTACGGCATCCGGCCGTCTGTCAGCAAGATGCTTTCTTATCATGCTATCTCCGAACTGGCAGAATTTTTCGGCTCGATAGAGGAAAAAACAGAAGTTCCGGAAACTGCATCCGGTATCCGCAGACAGGTAATCAGAACGGAGGCCGAACAGCAGACATCCGAACCCTCACCGCTGGAAAAGTATCAGGAACGCGGCATCACGCTTTACAGTGAAAACGGCGCACTTTGTTTCCGTGCCGAAAAAGGCGCAATGACTGAGGAAATCCGTTCGGAACTGAAACGGGATAAAATAAAAATTCTGGAATATCTCGCCGGCGAGGAAGAAAAACAGAAAGCTATGACTGCATATATCAGTGAAAATGCCTATCCGCTGACCCCGATTCAGAAAGCCTATCTTCTGGGACGTTCGGAAGATTATCAGCTTGGCGGCACAAGTGCGCATTATTATACAGAACTTGTATGGGAAAATGCCGATGTGCAAAAGCTGGAAAATGCTGTCAATATGCTGATTGATACACATGATATGCTCCGGACGGTCATACTCGCAGACGGCAGACAGATGATGCTCGAACGTGTGCCTTATTATAAAGTGCAATACAGAAAAGTGAGCGAAAAAGAACTGCTCGAACTGCGCCAAAACTGGAAAGAAAAAATATATGAAGTCGGAAAATGGCCGATGTTCGATGTATTCATCAGTGAACTGCCCGACAGCAGGAGAATTGTACATTTCAGTTTTGACTGCATGTTGCTGGATGGATGGAGTGCCAATATGATGATACATCAGATTTTCGAGCTCGATCAAGGAAGAAATTTTGATGTACCGGAATATACCTTCTGCGAATATGTTTCCGGAAAGGATGAATGGCAGAAAGATAAGGATTATGTACTCGCCGCGGAACAATACTGGCAGAATCATGCACCGGAATTGCCGCCTGCTCCTGTATTGCCTTATAAAACAGAATTTTCAGAAGTCAGAAAACCGCATTTTGACAGACTGCGCTATGTACTCAGTGAGAAGCAGACATTGCAGTTAAATGCGCATCTGCGGCATTATTCCACAACTGCATCAGCAGTTATCTGCACGGCATACATGCGTGTGCTGAGTCTCTGCGGAGGTTCTGAGGATTTTTCGCTGAATCTTACTGTCTATAACAGACTGCCGCTGAATCGTGAAGTCAAGAAACTGCTCGGCGATTTTACTAATGTGACAGCTGTTGCCTATCATCGGGATGAACACGGCAGTTTCCTGAAAGAAATGTCAGCCGTCCGAGAACAGATTCTTCAGGCGGTGGAACATCGAACTTATAACGGGCTTGAAATCCTGAAAGAACTGGCAGACGGTGACCCGTTCAAAGCCGTACTCCCTGTTGTGTTTACAAGTGAACTGTTCGGAAGTCTTGATGAAGAAGATACTTCTGAAATATTCCGTCAGACAAAAGAACTTTATGCTATCAGTCAGACACCGCAGGTTTCTCTTGACCATCAGGCACTTGTGAGAAACGGCAGACTGGTGCTGATTTGGGACTATGTCACGGAATTGTTTGAACCTGAAAAAATAAATGAAATGTTCAGCCGCTATACAGAACTGATAGAAAATCTGGCTGATGCAGATTCATGGGAAGAAATGTGAGGTCTTGATTATGGAACATCATGAAGTCTGGTTTCCGTTTTCCAATGCGGATGATGCTGACCCTGATGCAGTCATGGTATTTTGTTTTCATCATGCAGGGGGTTCGGCGGCAGTCTATAAAAAATGGACAGCTCTCAATGACAGAAATATCGTCTTTATCCCTGTAGAACTGCCTGCAAAAGGCTGTCGTATCGAGGAAGAACCTGTCTGCGATATGAAATTACTGACGGATTTGCTCGCAGATGCAGTGGAAAATTTCGCTGATGGCAGAAGATTTGTTTTCTACGGACACAGCATGGGCGCGGCTGTCGCTTTCAAGACGGCTCATACAATGCAGGTATCCTGCACCGTCAAGCCCGAACTGCTGATAGTTTCCGGCAGACATTCTCCCTGTATCAGCATCATAGACCGCTATACTACGGATATGGATGACAGTATGCTTGTGAAAGAACTCGAAGTCATGGGCGGTACGCCGAAAGAAATACTCGAAAATAAAGAAATTATGCAGTTTTTGATTCCAAAAATCAAAAATGACTATAAGCTGAATGAATCTTTTGTATATCAGGGCGAAGTTCTGGATATTCCGATTGAAGCCTATGCCGGCTCAAATGATTTCGATGCAAGTTTCGATATGCTCGATGACTGGGAAAGCGTTACTACCTGCGGAGTTATCAAAAGAGAATTTCAGGGAGAACATTTCTTTCCGTTTGATTTGCATCCGTGGTATGAATCTGAACTGAAAACACATATCCGGCATTATATGCAGAAGTATGTACGCAGATGAATGGTGCATCTATTCTCTGCGCTGACGGTACGGATACACTGTCAGAAGAACAGATTTCAAATATCAGCAGACTGCTGTCAGAAAAAAGACGGCGCAAGGCAGAAAGCTATCTTCGCCGCACGGACAGAAATAACTGTATTGTCGCCGGATTTCTTCTGCTGATTGTACTGTATGAAAGATATGGAGTCCGGTACATTCCGCCTGTATGTGAGGGAATCAGAGGCAAGCCGTATTTTTCAGATGCAGATTTCGGATATTTTAATATTTCTCACTCCGGATGCAGTGTATGCTGTGCGGCGGCAGAAACCTGCATCGGGGTGGATATTCAGACAAAAGTGAGCAGTCCGGAAAGTTTGTTTTCTATCGCGATGTCTCAAAACGAAATAGCAGAAATCTGCGCAAGTTCTGACCCGATGATGCTCAGTGCAGTCTATTGGAGCAGAAAAGAAGCTTATACTAAATACTTATCAAGCGGTATTGATGAGAAAATAAAACAATATGATTTTTCCGCTTTTAAAGAACCGTGCTTTTCTTACAGAGGTCTGCATTTCTTTACGGAACTGAACGGAGATACCGCTCTTGCCTGTTGCAGTGCCGAAAAAGAATATACACTGAAATGGATGCATATTACCGAACTGACAGAGCGTTATCAGACGCTCTTAAGCGGAAACTGAATGGAGGAATGAATTTTGCAGTTTTTTACAGAAAAAAGATGCAAGCGATGTTATATACAGGAAGACCGCGAAAACGGAATTATTCTGGATGAAAAAGGTGTCTGCTCGCTCTGCCGTCAGGCGCAGACCGAACGTGAACCTGACTGGATGCTTCTTCGCAGTGTTTTCGAGGATACAATCGAAAAAGAACGCGGCAAAGGCGAAAAATATGACGGCGTTGTCATGATGAGCGGCGGTAAGGACAGCGCATATCTCGCCTGCACGTTAAAGAAAAAATACGGCCTGCGTCTGATTGGCTTTATCAATGATATTCATTATGAATATTCCCAGACGTTTGAAGGTGCTAAAAATATCTGCGATAAACTGGATATGCCGTTATATATCAACCGTTTTGATGAAGACAGAATGAGAAATTATTTTCGGTTTCTGTTTACTGCTAAGGAACTCAGAGACAGCGGATTCGGACATATCTGCAATTACTGCGGAAGGATGATGATAAGAACAGCCGCGGATTTTGCAAAAGAAAACGGCATCCCGATGGTATTTTCAGGACACAATCCCGACC
>JAFUWP010000012.1 GCA_017483405.1 Oscillospiraceae bacterium
CAGAACAGAAACAACATTGTGAGCTTCAGCATTCTGACCATAGTATGTGAATCCTTCAGCGGATACTATAACAGAATTGCTTGCATCCTTAGCAATCATCCAGTTGATAACAGCTTCGCCGGTGTAGTTGCCCTGACCGTAGAACTCTCTGTTGTAGGTGTTCGGGAATACTGCCTGATTAGGCCCTCCGACAGTGAAGTCATCTTCTGTCAGCTTGGCTGTTCCGTCAGCGAATGTGCCGTCATTGTAAGTCCATTCCGGAGCATCCTGTTCTTTTTCGTTGTAGGTGAGTACAGAAGAAGCTGTAAACTTGAACATGTCTTGTGTCAGTTCCTTCGGAGAAACTGTGAAGAACTCAGTATCAGCAAACTTTAATTCATAGTTGGCGAATGTTGAAGTCGATGCCGGTAATGTGTAATCATACTGGCCGGCATTGTTCTTTCCGCCGTCATAGCTGAAATAAGTAACAGTATCAGTATCGCTGATATACTTGTTGATTTTAACAATATCACCAAAGAAATCCGCTCTTGTCTGGTTTTCTGCAAGGTCATCATCAATAAAGCCGGTATTTTCATCATCATTCTGGTCTTCTACGATGTAAGCGATTTTCGGGATGATTTCGTCACCGTAGGTGATGCCCTGTTTTTCTTCGGGGGTGATGGTAACCAGTCTCTTTGCAATCTCGAACGGAACTGTCAGAGTCGTATCCAGATAGTTCGGGTTGGATACTGTGATGACTGCCGTGTGCTTGCCTGCGGAAATGCCATCCGTAACAGGAATCTTTTCCTCAGTTGCAAAAGCTATGTTCAGCTTGCCGTCTTCAAAAGATGCACTCGTCAGGAACAGAGCCTTTCCGTCACGTTCAATAGATTCTGTAGAAGCAGTATCGGAAACAGCCATACTTTCGCCGTTGACGGTGATTTCTCCAAACTGGAAGTTAGCATTCTCAGTAAGTGTAAAGTCGTTTTCGATATATTTTCCGACCATGCCTTTCAGATACTGATTCAGTATTCTTGCATAGGTGGCAATCTGTTCTTCTTCCAGTACTGTAGAGGCAAGATAATCGTTCATCTTCTGGAGGCCTTTAATGGAAGTTTCGCTTGCAGTTTCTCTGCCGAATTCAATTGTCATTGTGGTATCGGCATCCTGAAGCAAATCTGCATGTTTGCCGGTAAAGGTGAAATCTGCATCAGCAGCCTGCGCACCGTCATAAACCTTTCCGTTGGGGTCTGCATGGATGTCCATTTCGGCCGGAGTGATTTTCCAGTTGAAGAAAATCTGGTCAGCGTAGTTGTTGACAGCACCGTCAACATCTTCCTTCGCGCGGAGTCCGAAAGCATACCAATCCGAATTGGTAGCAGAAGTGGTGTTGTGCGGGTTTGTCTCGCCGTCATCAGAAATGAAATAATATTCCTTATCGAGTGTCAGTTTTTCGCCGTTATAGGGATTTCTGAAAATGATAGTCAGATTCTTTTCCTCGCCGTCATAGCCGAATGCAGTCACATCATAGGAATTGTATTCCGGAACGAGAGCGGTTTCGAGGTCAAGTTTCTGTTCTTCGCCGTTTTCGTCAAGATAATACACATCACATGCACTGAGCGGTCTGGGGGAGTAGGTGAATTCTTTCTTGATGTTGAAATCATAGCCGTTGCCGTCAGCTTCAACATGAATGACAGTATTCACGATATAAGTATTATTGACTTCGAGTTCTTCAACATCGAGATGAGTACCTTTTCTATCGCCCTTTTTGGTAATATAGAAATCATCATCATCCACTGTTACGACTGCACCGAAGGTTTCGTCCGGAATGGAGATTTCAGACTTTTCAGGCATCTGGCCGTAATAGTATTCGTCTGCGGTATCAACGCTTGCGATGACATCGGAGAAAGTTTCGGAGTCGTTGGAAACCCGTACAGAAACCTTATTTCTTTCAGCATCGGGGTTGTTGGAGTCATAGCCGTATGCTGAAATATTCTGTGCCTTGACGATAGAGAAATCCGCACTGGCTGAAGCAGAAGCATATTCATCATCACCGCTGTATGCAACAGTAACAGTATAATCACCAATAGCTGTTGGTGCTGTTTCGGAAGTAGCATAATCCGTTTTGTTACGTCCGCTATATGTGATAATCTGTGTTCCGGCCTTCGCACCTTCAATTGTCAGCCCGTCATAGTTCTGATTATTATACAGTTTATCGACAGCATCAATTGTCAGATTCTGGCTTTTCTTGATTTTAGTGCCTGTAGTGGTGGGAGTATAGCTGAAATTATTATCATCTCCCAGCTGATAGCAGAAAAATCCGTCTTCATTAGCCTGAAGCACTGCAATGAGCATATCAGGATATACTTGGCTGCCGTTTTTCGTCCATAAATACAGGTAATACTGTTTTGAGGTATCGGTTGCACTGAGTTTATTTTCAGGGAACACAATATTTCTTTGATAGGTGGTTTGGCTGTTGGTCACTTCAAAATCAGTTTTGCCAAATTCAGTTGTACCCGCAAATATGGTTTGCACGTACTTCAATGATTCTTCATAAGTAGTAGCAATATTGCTATAAGTATTAGACATTTCCTGACCTTGAACACGAATGTCTTTATCCAGCAATACAAGGGCAGTAGATACCTGAGTATGAGGCCAGTAAAATTCAGCTGTAAGTTCTTTCAGATGCGTGTTATCATCATAAAGGCTGGTTGAAACAATATTTGGATAAATACCTGCAATACTTCCGGCGTTTGCAACAATTTCCACGCCTCCTGTCAAAAGGCCTCCTACGTTTGCGGGCATGTAGCCTGCTACAGTCAGAATGGCGAGTGTACCTGCTAAAATTCTCTTGAAATAGTTTTGGTTTGCCATACTAATTTCCTCCTTGAATCATTTTTATTGATGAACCATTTAAATTGCAGATGCAATTTTTAGTATGTACTTAGTATATCATAATTTTATCACAAAATCAATTGATTTTTTATCAGAAAATTTTTCAGCCTTTTTGTGAAGGTTGTATAAATTGTGTACGAAATATGAACCCCTAATTTACGAAATATGTATAAAAAAACGGATGCTGTATGCAGTTTCCGCAAACAGCATCCGCTTTTATGCATTATTCTTCCGTCAGAATACCGGAATAACATCGTCCGTCAAGCTCCGCCGTCACGAGGATGCACCCCTTTTCCGGCGCGGAAACGGCTTGTTCCGAAAAACCGTTCAAGCCTGCTTTCCGGATGATTTCCGGATAGTCAGCATAACATTCATTCAAATCAACATATCCGGAAATTCCCGAAACAGAGCCTTTTTCTGATTTCTGCCAGATACCGGCCTGTCCGGAATAATCTGTCTTTTCCACACCGTAATGCGCTACCCATACGGCATATCTGTTCCGGATTTCTTCTGTAAAATACGTTTCCAGATGCGATTTGCTCGAATACAGTCCGGCAAAATAACCGGCCTGTTCCATGATTTTGAGAAAGGTTTCGGCCATTTCGGAACATTTCGCCTTTCCGAGTGCAAACTGAGAAGATTCTTCAAAATCCAGATACACGGGATATTCAAATTTTTTCCCCTGAATGACTTTCAGAAAGACATTGGCTTCGGTCTGGATTTCGGCAACAGATTTCGCATACGAATACCAGTAGCACCCGACCGGAATGCCGTATTTCTGACATTGTGCGTAATATTCCTCGAAACGGGAATCCTTCTGAGAGAGTAATTTCCCATATCCGGCGCGGAGCACGGCGAACTCCGCGAGGCCGGAATCTCTGACTTTCTGCCAATCAATTGCGCCGTTGTGTCTGCTGACATCAATTCCTTTATGCATGGTTAACAGCTCCTTTTTTCGAGTTCTTCCAGATAGCCGGACTGTGCGCCCCATGTGACAGCCTTACCGATTTCTTCTGGGGAGATTTGCTGTGATTCCGCGATTTCAGCGACAGTATGACCGCTGAAAAATTCACGGCAGATTTCTTTTCTTAATTCTTCGGGCATAGCGAAGCTCCTTTCTGAAAAAGATGATTCATCCAGATTCATTACAGCGGAGAGTCCGGCGGAAACTGCCGAAATTCCGATGCCGATGAGGGTCGTTTTCAAGACAGCTTTATCGGCTGACCAATCGACATTGGGGACGGCTACAGCCAGATAGCCGACAGCGGATTGCAGAGTCGTCCGGACGGCGCGTCTGAGCCAGTTTTTCATAGGGTATCACCTCCCGAAACGGGAAGATTCCGGAATTCTTCATGAATGGCATCCATCACGCCGTTTGCGCCTAATTTATGATATTGTTCATAAAGATTTTCAAAATTATCTTTTGCATAGACGGGAGCAGAGCCGACAGCCTTATATTTTTCATACTGATAGAGCAGTCTGTCACGGAGAAGGGCCTGCACACCGAGTTCGAGGGCGATTTGTTTTTGTTCGGAGGCTTTCAGGCGGTTCAGCAGAAACTGGGTGAAGATGCCGATAATTCCGCTGGAAGTCAGCACGGTGATGATGATATTTTCGAGCATAGAAATCCTTCTTTCAGAGGTGAGATTTCCGGAGAAGTTCTTATACATTATAATATATATAATATGATGCAGAAACCTGTCCGGAGATAAATTTCTATAGTTTGATTCTAGCATGACAAAAGGGGATTTACAACGGCAAATTTTTTTGATTCAGC
>JAFUWP010000013.1 GCA_017483405.1 Oscillospiraceae bacterium
AGAAAAGTCGATTTCGGTTCTGCAACAGCATCGAGTTTCCCGAACGGCGCGACTTACAGAATCAAGAATGTCAATTCCGGCCTGTATATGCAGGTGGAAGGCGCAAAGGCCGAAAACGGTACAAACATTCAGCAGTGGGGCACGGCTGATGGTGTGACTCACGATATTTGGAAACTTGTCGATGAAGGTGACGGCTATTACAGTCTGGTTTCCGCAGTCGGTGACGGAGGAACTTATGTGCTCGATGTCGCAGGCAGAAAAACCGCGAACGGCACAAATGTCGATTTGTATCAGTATAACGGCGGTGATAACCAGAAATTCATGCTGACGAAAAATGCTGACGGCTCTTACAAAATCAGAACCAAGATTTCCGGATGCAAATCCGCTGTTGAAATCGCTAATGCCGGAACAGGTTCAGGCGATAACGTACAGCAATGGGAAATCAACGGCGCAAACTGTCAGGACTGGATTCTTGAATCCATCGCCAACCCTGGGTGTAAAATGGATACAAATTATCTGTATGAATTCCAGAACGTCAACTCCGGTATGTTGATGGACATCGAAGCCGGAAACATGGCGGAAAATACCAATGTTCAGCAGTGGAGCACAAGCCATTTCAACAGTCAGAAATGGACATTGCAGGCATTTTCCGGAGGGGGAAATTATTACTACATCCGGAGCGTTGCCGATTCCAATTATGTCCTCAAAGCGATGAGCGGAAGTAACGGCGGAAACATCGCCATCGTACCGTATTCCACAAAAGACAGCATGATGCTGTTCAAGTTCTCGAAGAATCCGGATGGTACGTATCAGATTCTGACAAGAGCCTCGAAAGATGCTTGTCTGGTAGAAATCGGCAGTGCAAGCAAGAATTCCGGCGCGAATGTTCAGCAGTGGGAGAATACAAACAATGATTGTCAGAAGTGGGAGGCCGTGACCGAAACGACAACCACGACAACAACAACAACCACTACTACGACTACCACCACAACAAGCACATCCACAACCACATCCACGACAAAAGCTCCCGAAACGGAAACCACCACAACAACCACAACTGAACCGGAAAAATTAACCGGTGATATTAATCAGGATAATTCCGTCAGCCTTCCGGATGTCATCACATTGCAGAAATATCTGCTCAAATCCGGAACGCTCACCAAATCGCAGAGCCAGAACGCTGACCTCAACAATGACGGCATTGTGAATATCTATGATTTGATTCTCCTCAAGAAGTTTCTTCTCAATCAATAATAGTTCTCATTCCCGAAAAACACCGCTGAATTTTGCATTCAGCGGTATTTTTCATCATCAGGATTCTTCGCTTTCTTCGCTGAAATCCGTATCGAGACTTATCTGTAAAGTCAAATCGGGACAGACTTTCCGGACTTCCTGAATGACCTGCTGATAGACCTGATTCCGGTCTTCGGCATCGAAACTGACAATCACATCGAACCGGATGGATTGTTCTTCTTTATCGAAATAAAAACCGTGCATCTGTAGGACATGCGGAATCGCCAGCACTGTCCGGCTGATGCGTTCCCGAAGTTCAACCGCTTCGGGGTCAGTGGTGTTCAGGGAATAGACACCGACTGCCGTCAGAATGACATCATAATTCTGATAGATTTCGAGCGTGATGTTTCTGATAAGCTTATCCAGCTTGTCAGCGGTAAGCGTATCGGGAACTTCGATATGAACAGACCCCTGATAGGCATCAGGGCCGTAATTATGCAGAATCAGGTCATAAGCTCCGCTGATTTCCGGATGTGCATTCAGCGCGCTCCGGATGTTCCTTGCAAGTTCAGCATCGGCGCGTTCTCCGAGGACTTTCGAGAGGGTATCGCCCAGCATCTCGAATCCCGATTTGATTTCCATCGCCACGCTCCTGACCGCCGTGATATATCTTGTATTTCACATTTCGCTCGAAGCATGGGTCGGCGCGGTGATTGCAGGATTCATCATCAAATCGGGATTCGAGATGCTGGGCGATACCCTCTCGAAAGTCCTCGGAGAACGCGCCGAT
>JAFUWP010000214.1 GCA_017483405.1 Oscillospiraceae bacterium
CGTGTAAACCCTATCCGGTGCAACGCCTTATGGTGCAGCATATCATAACGCCTGCTCGGCGGATATGTCTGCAATGGCGGCTTGAGCCTTATGGCGACATAAGGCCTAGATAAATTGCCGCACCCGACAGAACCCGGCTTACAGGTCTGGTCAGGAAGACGGGCAGATTTCTGTCCGTCTTCTTTTTTTGATATTTTTCAGAAAGAATGTGAAATCTTGAAAAAATTAATTCTCCCTGCCCTTGCGCTCTGCCCTCTGCTGATGCTTTCGGGATGCGCCGGCACACCGCAGGAATCCGAACCGGCGGAAACTGCTATTGTCTATCAGGCACTTCCCCTTCCGGATTTGTTCGTCAGCATTCCGGAAAATTATGAAACCACTTCTTCCAATGCCTATAAAGAATATTATGTCTGTGAGGATGCCAGCATCATCATCACCGAAGATACCAGAGAAGCCTCTTATCCATCGGCTTATGACTACTCTGTCAATGCACTGAATGAATATCAGAAAGTAGCCACTTCCCTGCAATTCCTCAACAGCGAAGTGCTGAAAAGCGGCTGTCCGTATTCGATTCAGACACTGGAATTCAATTACGAGCTGGGCGAAGGCGAAGAAGCCGCGCGGCTCACCTGTCTGGTCGGCTATCTGACGGACGGCGTTTCGATGTATATCATCACATGCAAGTCAAATACAGATACGTATCAGAACCATCGGGATGAGTTCGTACAGGTGATGAATTCCGCCGTTATCGCCCGAAACTGACGGGAGCATCTTATGAAACTCTATACAGATAACGAAATCAGAGCCGTCCGGTATTATATCGGCGATGTCCGGAATCTGCCGGAGGACGGATTCTGGAATGACCCGAAGGCTTACTGCCTTCTGAATGCGCTGTTCTTTCCGGAAATTTCGGCGGAATCCTCGCGGATTGCCGAAGGAAAACAGCTGAATCCGGAACTTCTCGCCGATGTTCCGCGGCTTGCCGGACTGCTGAAAGATTTATTTTCCGTCTTCCGGAAATCTGCATCCGGAAGAAATTATCAGACATTCCGCGTGGAGCGTTTCCGCGATTACGAACAGATGCGCCTTGCCGGAAAGACGATTTCCTTCACATCCACATCCTGCGCCGGATTTCTGAAAGCCTATCAGGACAGGTGCGGCATCGCCCTGCTGAAATTTCAAATCCCGATGCATACTCCCTGCATTGTGATGCAGGATTTTTTTCCGGAATACGCCAAACCCGAAGAAGCTGAAATTCTTCTTCCGCCGCGGATGAAACTTCATTTTGAGGATTTGTCTTTATCGGAGCAGGAACAAACCATTCTTGATGCGGATGGAAATCCGCCTGTCTGCGCGTGTTCCGTTACGGTGCAGAATGATTTTCTTCCGGATGTGCTCCCGTGTTCCGATGTTCCGGAAGGCGGAAATATCGCCGGAATCCGCGTTATCAAGGCGTTGCAGAATCATCAGTCACCTAATAATCAGGATGTTGCCCTTTATTCCCTCTGGAAACAGCATTTTCTGCATGAAATCCTGAAAAATCACAGATAAACTCATTTTGAGAATTTTTTCAGTAAAACCTATTGACAAATCTGGAAAATCATGCTATAATAAAGTCAGAAGAACTCGATTTGAGAACTTCTGACTTATTTTTTATCCTGAAAGGAAGAATCATCATGATTAAATTAGAAATCAACTGCCAGAACATGGAACTCGAAATGCGCGGTTCAGATGACCTCATTTTGAATGAACTCTCCCTCGCCGTCATGCGGATGCTCATCGCCCTCGAACAGAGTGACGGCCGGCCGGCATCCGAAAATCTCAGTTATCTTGTGCTCAGTCTGATTGCCCAGAAAGACGGGAATACCATCCTGCCGTGCTGATTAGCCGATAATCCGATGAATCAGCGGAATCCGCTCCGGTTTCGTTTCCGAAATCCGGACGGCGCGCAGAAGTCTTTGTTCCGCCCGTTAGCAGAGCGCATCCGATGCGCCGTGTATGATGCCGAGCACTTCCCCTTCCTGAACGGCATCCCCTACATCATGCAGAAATACTACACCTGCACCGTAGTCGATTTCCGGACGGTCAGCAGTCTTTCCTGCACCCAGTTCCAGACAGGCAAGACCGACTTGTTCGCTCTGGATTTCGGCGATATATCCCGATAATTCGGCGCGGAATGCTCTTTCCGTACCGGATTTCGGAAGTCTTTCGGGATGTTCCGTCACGGAGGCATCACCGCCCTGCGCCGCAATCATGGCCGAGAACTTTTCGAGTGCTTTTCCGGAATGTAACGCTTCAGATGCCAGTTTCCGACAGGTCTGCAAATCGCCTTTTCCGGATAATTCGAGCATCTGCGCGGAAAGTTCCAGTGCCAGTTCTGACAGGGCATTTTCCTCATTGCCCTGCAAAATCCCGATAACTTCCGCAACTTCGAGCGCATTTCCGACCGCATGACCGAGCGGAGCATTCATATCCGTGATGACTGCCCGACAGGTCTTTCCGGCGAGATTTCC
>JAFUWP010000215.1 GCA_017483405.1 Oscillospiraceae bacterium
CCTGTAATCCGGATAGACTGGCATTATCGCGAGCCCACTGTACCATCCCTTTAGAGGCATCCACATGGCAGACGCTTGCGCCGGCCTCAGCGCAGGCGAGCGTTGCGCCTCCGGTATAGGCGAACAGATTCAGAACGCTGACGGGATGGCCGGCATTCCGGATAAGGTTTCCCATAAAATCCCAGTTAACAGCCTGTTCGGGGAACAGTCCGGTATGTTTGAAGCCTGTCGGCCGGATACGGAATTTCAGTGCTCCGTAGGGTAATTCCCACTGTTCGGGCAGATTGGCATGAAATTCCCATTTTCCGCCGCCGCTGGCACTCCGATGGTAGTGAGCATCGGCTCTTGACCAGAGTGTTTCTTCTTTTCGGGTTTTCCAGATAACCTGAGGGTCAGGGCGGATGAGTGTCACACCGTTCCAGATTTCCAGTTTTTCCCCGTCCGATGTATCAATAATACGATAAGATTTCCAATTTTCTGATGCTCTCAAATTAGTTTCTCCTTTACTGATTGCTTTTTGTAATACGTTCACGGATTTCGGAAGCGATAGCCGTGACAATCTGATTGAGCTGTTTAAAATTATCTCCTTCTGCGAGAATGCGGATAACGGAATCCGAACCGCTTTCGCGAACGAGAATTCTTCCGGAACTGCCGAGCATATTTTCCTGATGTTCAATAAAATCTGTCAGTATTCTGTCATTTTTCCAGTTTTCGCGATAGTAGTCCGGAATCGGGACGGGCATCATGACAGAAGGATATTTATGCATAACGGATGCCAGAGTACTGAGTTTTTGTTTCTGACGGGCGAGGATTTCCAGCAGTTTCGCGCCGGAAAGAAGACCATCACCAACAGGGGCATCTTCCGGAAAGAGGATATGTCCGTTCGGTTCGCCACCGAGGACACAGCCATTTTCGGTCATCTGTTCCAGCATGGAATTATCTCCGGCATTGGAGACAATCCGGCGGATTTTGTGTTCTCTGGCGAAGTCCATCAGCCCCAGATTCGAGGCGGATGTGAGAACAATTGCATCATGCCGGAGCTTGTTTCGTTTCTGATAGTCATCCGCAAGAACGGCGAGTATCTGGTCACCATCCACGAGAGTACCATTTTCATCAACAGCAAGGCATCTGTCAGCATCACCATCGAGGGCGATGCCGGCATGATAGTCAGGATGTTCCGTCATGAAGTCCATCAGCACGGGGGTATGTTCCGTACCGCATTTGTGATTGATATTCATGCCATCCGGCGAAGCGTTCAGAAGGGTCACATCCGCGCCGAGGGAAGTATAGAATTCCTTCGCGATGCCCGATGCTGAACCGTTTGCACAGTCCACCGCGATTTTTAAGCCGCGGAGTGTGCCTTCAGCGCATTCCTGAAGATGCCGGAGATAGATTTCACGGCTGTCGGGCACATCGGACATGCGGCCTAATTTCTGTCCGGAATGAAGATGAAGTTCTTCCGGCCTGTCCAGAATGAGAGATTCAATTTCTTCGATAAAATGTTCAGACATGGGCAGACCGTTGCGGGAAAAGAGTCTGATACCGTTATATTCCGGACTCATATAGGATGCAGAAATCATGATACCGGCATCTGCATGAAGTTTTCTGGTGAGACAGGCG
>JAFUWP010000216.1 GCA_017483405.1 Oscillospiraceae bacterium
ATGGTAAAACTGTTACGACAAAATATTTATCAAATAAAACAATAAAGGGATTTGACACAGAAACAAGTAAAGAATTAGATTACTTAGATGTTCAAATAGAATGCAAAGTTATAGAAGAATCTACATCTACAAAAACAGTTAGAAACATAGCAGAAATAACAATAGATAGCAACAATGATATAGATTCTACACCACACAATGTAGATAATAGAGATGGAAAATACAATCCACCTGCAAATAACTCAGAATATCAAGAAGATGATGATGACTACGAAGATTTAGTTATGGAATATTTTGACTTAAGCTTACAAAAATTCATTACAGCAGTAAATGATAGAGTTACAGATGCACGCGAGCCAGAAGTAAGTTTATCAGAAGATAACAAACTAGAATACACAACAATTAAAGATCCAATTTTAGTTGTAAATAATGATACAGTAATTTATACAATACGTGTATACAACGAAGGAACAAAAGCCGGATATGCAGAAGTGCGTGCATCAGAATCCGCAGGCATCGGCCGCGATAGTAATAAAATCTTTCTGATGCTTTATGCTGAAATGAAAATTTTCGCAAGAATAAGACCTCTCTTTCAGGATGATGAAAAACAGCATTTCAGGAAACCGGATTTTTTGTTGAAAAACTGTTTACAATTTGTCCTTTTTGTGTTATAATGAAAGTTATGATGATTTACGCTTTGCCAGATTTTTAGTCAGAAAGGAGTTCAGCATGACTGCTCAAAAGAAAATCCGGCGCAAACCGCGCTATGACCGCTTACTTATCGCAGGGGTTCTCCTGATTGTCTGTATTCTGCTGATTTCCGGCTGTGTGAAAAAGCTGAAATCCGGACGGAATACCGGAGAATCCGAAAACACTATCGAGAATATCACCATCACGAACGAAACCGCCAATGCGGAAAATTATCCGAAAATTTCGGTGGAAACTTCAAGAGTATATTCCGGAAATATGATTCTGGTGAACAAGGCCTTTCCGTGCCGGATTGATGCCGAAGCCGTGAAAAACGGCATGTCATCCGAGATTCAGTTTGTGACAATCAAGAGCATTCTGGATACCAAAAACGGCGCGAAACCTTATACGGCATCCGACTGGGAAGTCGGTCTTGACAGGTCAGCCGCACTCGCCATGGACAGCTGGTTTGAGAAATTCAGTCAGGAAACGGGGATTCACGACCTCCGCATGATTGGAGGATATAAGCCGGAATCCACTGACCCTGATTTTCAGACGGGCAGAACACTGACTATCGGGATATTTCCGGAAACGGGGAGTTCCTACGCATACCGGCCGGAGGGGGAATATGCATGGCTTTCGGAACATGCCGCGGAATATGGGTTTATTCTGCGCTATCCGGAGGATAAGGATGAGTATTTCGATGAGGAGATTACTGAACGCAGAACGGCTACATTCCGTTATGTAGGGATTGCAGCGGCATCCTACATCACCACGCGGAAAATCTGTCTGGAAGAATTCTTGCAGGAAATCCGGCAGTATTCGGTGAGCAATATGCTGGTAGTCAAAAACGGTTCGGATTCGTTCGGGATGTACTATGTTCCGGCGGATTTGCATAATGAAACGACTTCTTTTGCGATTCCGTCAAATCAGAGTTCGTATGAGATTTCGGGAAATAATGCAGACGGCTTTATCGTAACGATATACGAATAAATCAGATACCCTGCAAGTGAAAATCCGGTGTATATTCGCTTTTGGCGGAAGACTTCTCCTGACAGTAACCAGAAAAACCGAGTTCCTGAACAATATTCAGAACGCTGTGATATTCCATCTTGGTGATGCGCCTGTTGAGTTCCGGATACGGATGATTCTGCATGGGGGTATACTGAGACATCAGGCTTAATAAGAAGCTGTCTGTTCCGAAGGTTTCGGCGAGATGTTTCAGGAGTGCAATGGATTCCTGCCGATGTGCCGGCATCACCAGATGACGGACAATACAGCCTTTTTTAATCAGTTGCTCCTGTATGACGGGCTTGCCTGTCTGCCGGAGCATTTCTTTCAGGGCAAGTCCGGCGATTTCGGGATAATCAGGAGCATGAGCATAAAGTTCAGCAGTCTGCGGATAGAAAAATTTAAAATCCGGAAGATAGACATCAATCAGGCCATCGAGAGCTTTGAGAGTTTCGGCGAGTTCGTATCCGCCGGAATTATAGACTATCGGGATGTGCAAATCCGGCTTGGCGCGTTCGAGAGCCGGAATCACCCACGGCAGAACATGGCCGGCCGTTATCAGATTGATATTATGCGCGCCCTGTTCCTGCAATTCCAGAAAGATTTCCGCGAGCCGTTCCGGAGCGATTTCCTTTCCGAAATTCTGATTCGAGATAGTTTCATTCTGACAGAAACGGCATCGGAGCGCACATCCGGAGAAAAACACCGCGCCTGAACCGTTTGTTCCGCTGATGCAGGGTTCTTCCCAGAAGTGGAGCATCGCGGCGGCTGTCCGGATGCCGTTACCGCCTCCGCAGAATCCTTTGTTTCTTGTGCGGTCAGAATGGCACTGACGGGGGCAGAGCGTACAGTTTTCAGGATTGAATTTAATAAAAATCACCTCTTATCTGATTATAGCATATTCCGGCAGATTTTGCAACCGGTATTTATGATAGATTTTATATTTATTCATAAAAAATTTACGCATTGAATAAAATCAAAACTTTCCTGATTTCTTGACTTTTATGATTTAATATGCTATAATAAATCTGAAATATCATGATATTTTTTTAAACAGAGGAGGGATATAATTATGAAAAAACATAATCTTATTTTAACAGCAGTTACTGCGCTGTTTCTGCTGACAGGATGTGAGGCATCGGAAAATCAAAAAGAATCTGCGCTTTCTTATCCGATAACGCTTCATGCAGGCTATTCCACCGCGGAAGATGACCCCAGAGGTCTTGCCCTGAAAATCTTTCAGGATACCGTTCAGGAAAAAACAAACGGAAATATTATCATAGAACTGCATCCGGCCGGCGAACTCGGCAGTGATGCCGAACTCATCGAAAAGATGACAAAAGGCGAAGTCGATTTGACTGTTTCCAGTGCCGGAAATTATGCTGTTTATGCTCCGAGAATCGGGGTTTCTGCTCTGCCGTTCCTGTTTGAGGATTTCGATTCGGCATGGGAATTTGTGGACAGCGATACCATGCAGGAAATCAACAAGGATTTGGAAGACCATAATATGCATGTGCTTTCTTATTTTGATAACGGTTTCCGATGCGTGACAACTTCCGAAAAAGTCGGCGCAGTCAACAGCGTGGCCGATATGAACGGTCTGAACATCCGCACTCCGGAAAATCAGATTGTGATGGAAACAATGAAAGCACTGTCTGCCAATCCGCAGAGTTATCCGTTCGCCGAACTCAAACAGGCACTCGCGGACGGCACATTCGATGCACAGGAAAATCCGATTCCGATTATCTATAACAATCAGCTTTATGAAGTGCAGAAATATCTTTCTGTCACGAATCACAGCTATGATGCGATGCCGTTCACGATTCGTGAGGACGTATGGGAGAATCTGACTCCGGAATATCAGGATATTCTTTCCATCGCGGCCGAAGTCGCCGGAAAACAGAATCGGGTGCTTATCAAGAATCAGACAACGGATATGGTCAAGAGACTGGAATCTGAAGGCATGGAAATCGTTTATCCGGATTTGAAGCCTTTTAAAGAGGCAACTGCTGGTGTAAAGGATATTTTTGCAGATATTTACGGTCAGGATGTACTGAACGCTCTGAGATAACAGCTTTCCGGACGGGGAAATTTTATCAGAAAGAGAATTAGAATTATGTTTACTGAAAATTATAAAATTGCAGATAAATCTGTAAAAATAAGTTCCATCTATGAACAGGTACATCATCTCTGTCAGGATTACAGAACGGATGAACCGGAAGATTATGCCGTCTGCATCACCGAAGCGGATATACAGTATGAACAGGAAAAATCCCGTAAGACTGACATCGCGGAAGGCCGCAGGCCTTATGACTGCACTCCGGAATATCTGGAAGAACTGGCGGTTTACCGCAAAATCGCGGACAAGATGCCGGATTATGATACATTTCTGTTTCACGGCTCTGTCATCGCGGTGGATGGGCAGGCTTATCTGTTCACGGCGAAATCCGGAACGGGAAAATCGACACATACACGGCTCTGGCGCGAAATGCTCGGAGAAAAAGCCGTCATGGTCAACGACGACAAGCCTTTGATTCGCATCGGAAAGGATGCTGTCACTGTTTTCGGCACACCCTATAACGGCAAGCATCGGCTCGGATGCAATATCTCCGTACCGCTGAAAGCGGTCTGCATTCTGGAACGCGGTGAAGAAAACCGCATCCGGAACATCACAAAATCCGAAGCCTACACCATGCTGTTACAGCAGGTATATCATCCGGCGGATGCCGTACAGATGAAGAAAACCCTTCTGCTGATAGATGCATTGGCGGCGCGTGTCAGCCTGTATCGGATGCAGTGCAATATGAACCCATCCGCGGCGGAAACCGCATATCATACTATGAAAGGATAATGTAACATGAAACTGAATCAAGGATTTATTTCCCATAATGACGGAGACGAAAAACTGCTTGTTTCGACAGGCGCGGCCGATTTCAAAGGCCTTGTGAGAGGAAACAGCAGTGCCGGTTTTATCATGACCTGTCTGGAATCGGAAACGACCGAAGATGAAATCGTTTCCAAAATGCCGAAACATTTTGATGTTTCTGAAGAAATTGCAAGACGCGATGTCAGCAAGATTATAAGCCAGCTTAAGGGCATCGGGGCAATTGACGGCTGATGGGAAAAGCACAGTTAGAACTGCTGGAACGTGACGGAAAATACCTGAGTGTGCCAAGCGGTATCAGTCAGTGGCCTATGATTAAAGGCGGAAGGGATGCCGTATTGATTGAAACCTTTACCGAACCGCCGAAACGCTATGATTTGGTCATGTATGTACGTCCCAATTTGCAGGGAGTGATTCATCGCGTTATCCGTTTCAAAGATGGTCAGTATATTATCTGCGGAGATAACTGCTGGCAGCTGGAATACGTCAAGCCGGAACAGGTGAAAGGCATTGTGACAGAATTCTGTCATAAGGGAAAATGGTACAAAATTGATAATTTCTTTTATCAGATATATGTACATCTGTGGGTTGACCTCTTGATTTTCAAGCGTCCGCTGTTCTGGCTTCGGGATAAGACCATCCGGAAATGGTTCAGGCCTGAAAAAAAGAAAAAATAAAAAACATCACCGTCCTGATGCGTTTCAGAACGGTGATGTTTTTATGTTTCCGGATGCTGTTTCGGCAGATAGTAATTATTATACCAGAACATCGCAACCGCGGCAGAAATAATAATTCCATAGCCGATGAAACTGTAAATATCAGGAATCTCCCTGAAAAACAGAAATCCCAGCGATGTCGCAAAAATAATCTGCGAATAGTCATAGACAGAAATCTCTTTTGCAGGCGCGTGACAATAAGCCGCTGTTATCGAGAACTGTCCGCCGGCGGCGGCCGTTCCTGCACCAATGAGAATCAGTATCTGCCGGAACGTCATCGGATGAAAATTCAGAATCAGAAACGGAAGTGTCACCAGACAGGAAAATCCGGAGAAAAATAAAACGATAAAATTCTTATTGACACCTTTCTGCCCCAGAATTCTGACACATGCATAAGCCAGCCCTGCGCAGATACCTCCTGTCAGGCCGAGTGCGGATGCCTTGACATCAGAAAAATCCAGAGTCGGCTTGATAATCAGCAGACTGCCGAGAAACGCCGTCAGCACCGCGCCGCCCTGCGCCGGACTGAGCTTTTCTTTCAGCAGAAGCCATGAAAACAGTATCGTAAAGAACGGCGACATCTTGTTAAGCATAGAAGCATCCGACAAGACAAGATGGTCAATTGCATAGAAATTACATAAAATTCCGATTGTGCCGAAGCCGGCTCGCATCACGAGCCAGCCCCAGCCATCTTTAGGAATCTGCATATTCTGCCTGTCTTTCCAGCAGGCGATGGCGGCAATCAGGAGTGCCACGAAATTCCGGAAAAAGCTTTTCTGGACTGACGGCAAATCTCCGGAAAGCCGTACAAACGCATTCATGAACGCAAAACAGAATGCCGAACAGATAATAAATAAAATGCCTTTATATTTTGCTTTTATCAAAATTCCTTCACCAGACCGACAATATATTTCATAATCAACAGGGCATCACTGGAATCGGGTACGCCGTTTTGATTGACATCGGCATTGGTTTCCTGCTGTTTGCTGAGAATTTCCTTGCCGAGAATCGCTTTATTAACGGTGATGACATCGAGAATATTAATTTCGCCGCTGAGGTCAACATCTCCGAGGAGAGTGCTTTCTTCTCCGGTAAGTTTCAGCAGGCCGAGGCCGGAAACATCAGTATAGCCCATACCGGACAAGTCAAACCAGTTTGCGATGGAAGTTCGTTTTCCGTCACCAGTGCCGTCATCGTTGACCTGCGCATCGAATCCGACAATCTGATTCGCCTTGAATCCGCCGAGTGTGGACGGAATCGCGAATTCTACCAGATAGCCGTCAGCCGTCTTTGCCGTTGCAGATGTGAATCTGTCTGTAGAAAGCCCGTCTGTGATTGACTTTTCGTTATCGAAATTCGTTCTGACCTGAATATCATCTGCTTCATACGCTGTTGATTTATGATTGTTTTCATCAAGGAAGATTTCAACAGTATCCTGTTCATAGGTATTGTTGCTTGCCTTGCTGAGTACAGGGTCTTTGACTTCTGCCAGAACGTAGATATTCTTGTTATCCCAGAGGATTTTCGCCGTTCCGGTTGCGCCGTTACCCATAGAATAAGTATTGATATTGATTGTTTTTGCTGTGCTCCAGATATCATCGATTTCGCCGTCAATTGTGGGAGTGCCCTGAACGGCTTCTGCCATTGCCGGAATCTCAGCAATCAGGAGTTTACCGCTTGTAGATTCTGATAATTCGCCGAGAGAATTCCAGTTTTCGCCGTTGAGTGCAATATCACAGCGGATGGTATCTCCGGCTTTCAGTCCTGCAACGCTTGCGGAATAGGTATTTTCTCCGGCTTTGACACTGATTTTTTCTGATTTGCCGTTAATCAGGATTGTGGCAGTTCCGGCTTTTTTCGCATTGATGACAAAATATAATTCTCCCGTATCAATCGCATCTTCAGATTCAATAATAGCATCAGAATAAGCGACTTTGAATGTTCCGGCATTGCCGATTGCATTTTCAGCCTGTGCTTCAAGAGCGGAATTGACGGTATCATTCCAGATATAGGCTCTTGCTGTTTGGATGGTCTGCACTTCTGCGGAAGTATCTGCAACGGCATAATAAGCGGCTTTCGCCTGATAATCCTTATCGAACAGCAACGGATAACCGCCAATCCAGCTAGTCGAATCCGTGATGCCCCAGAGCACAACCGCGGACAGATTAACCCCATCAGCCTTAACTCTCTTATACATATCAAAGCACTGGCGATAGCGTTCCGCTAAGGCAAGCAAATCTTCATCGGCATTGGAACGGAGAGAAACATCAAGTTCCGTGACCTGAATTTCAAGTCCCATAGCGGCATAACTTCTGAGTGCGGCTTCATACTGCGCGATAGAGGGCGAACTCATACCGATATGCGACTGCATACCCATGCCGTCAATTAATTTCGCATCGACAAGCTCCTGTAAAATTTCCGACTGGATATATTTTAATTTATTCTCGCTGTATTCGTTATAGTCATTATAGAACAGCTTGCATCCTTCGGGAGCGTATTTTCTCGCGTAGGTGAAAGCCTTCTTGATATAGCTCTGGTCGCCGTAAACGCTCACCCAGCCGGAAGAACCATCGCCCTGAGAGTAAGCACCGGCATTACGCATCGTTCCGGAATCGGAGGCGGCTTCGTTCACGACATCCCATGAATAGACATTCAGATTCGGATACTGCGTCTTGATAGCGTTCATGACGTTTTTGATATAATTTTCCATACGCTTATCCATGATTTCAGGAGAAACGAAATCGGCATTGGCATCGTAATTTTCTTTAAAGAACCAGTCCGGAGTCTGGCTGTGCCATACCAGAACATGGCCTCTCAAATCGAGGTTGTTATCTTCGCAGAATTTGAGCATTGCAGATGCCTGTTTCAGAGAAATCTGGGGATTGGTCTGGTCACCGCCGTTAGCCTCCATATAGGCGAGCGTTGCGCTCTGGTCGAGAACGGCTTCGGGCTTGAGTTCGTTTCCGATGGTGACACTGTTATAATGTTTCAGAATCAGGTCTTTTGTCGCGCCCTGTGTGAATTCGGCACTTGCGACAGCGCATCCGATTTTGAAATCATCTGCATAAATATCTTTCAGGGAGGCAATATCTTCCTGAATGGCAGGGTCGGGGAGACGTTCGCCGGTGACATCATCCAGATAGAAGCCCATCAGGTCTTGACTTGTTACGGCAGAATCCGGCTTGTATGCCGTTTGAACATAGACATACATATTGGATGCGCCTTCCGGAATGGTGCATTCCGTGCCGATGTAAGTCCATTCGCCCTTGTTAGCGGTTTCGGTATAGATGGTATAATAATTTTCCTTGCCGTTGAGGTCATATTGCAGATTGATGGAAAATTTCTGTGTATCTGTATAATCATCGCCATCGTAGAGGACATAACAGCCGAATCTGTAATAACCGCCTGCTTCGAGAACTAAGGCTTTATTGCAGGTTGCGCCGTTCCATAACTGCTGACGGCCATCGGTATAGAGTGAATATTCACCGCTGTGCGCGTATTTTGTGGAAACTTCCAGAGTTGTCTGTGAACCGCGTCCCTGCCATTTCATGACAGTACCGTCATCGAAGTTATCGGAAAAGCCGTCATTTCCGGCCTCTTTCTCGATTTTTTCGCCCTTTACGGTGAAATCATCCATATAGAAATCACTCAGAGTAGCGGCTTCGACATAGATGACGATATTAGAGGCATCTTCCGGAACGGTGTAAGTCCCGTTGATGGTGCTCCATTCGCCGACTTTTGCGTTGACACTGCTGATATACTTATAATTTTCCTTACCGTTGGCATCGGTATATAAGCATTGCAGATTGAACTGCTGATTCTGTCCGCCGACAGTCTCATCATCATACATGACGGCGACACTCAGAGTATATTGTTTTCCGGCATACATCGTGCCAATCATGGATGCGCCTGCACCATTCCAGCTGACAGTTCTGCCGGTAACGGAAAGCGACTTACTTCCGGAATTGGCATACTTGTCCGATAAGCTTAATTCCGTACTGCCGGAAGTACGGGCTTTCCAAGTGCCGAAACC
>JAFUWP010000217.1 GCA_017483405.1 Oscillospiraceae bacterium
CACGCTGTCATTGAGTTTCAGACAGTCATCACCGGTCGGGATGATTCTCTTGTTGTTCCGGATGATGCCTGCAATCAGCGAACCTCGGTTCGTCCTCAGTTCTTTCAGCGGAATGCCGATATATCTCGCATTCTTCCGGATGATGAATTCAATCGCCTCTAGCTTTTCATCCGCAAGACGATACAGAGAAGTAATATTATCACTGCTTTCGGAATTTTCCTTTCCGCGGATATATTGCAGAATCAGTGCCGCAGTGGTATTTTTCGGAGAAACCACATTCTCAAGACCAACACTGTCCGAAATCGGCAGAAGTGATGTCCTGTTGATTTTCGTAACAATTTTATCTACACCGATTTTTTTCGCATACAGTGACAGAATAATATTTTCTTCATCAATGCCCGTGAGCGTGATGCAGGCATCTGCATTGGCAAGGCCCTCTTCCAGAAGAACATTCTGGTCAGTACCATCCGCACATATCACTTCGGCTTTCGAGAACCAGTCACTCAGCTGTTCGCATCGGTTCATATCCTGTTCGATGATGGTAACCTGCATTCCCAGTTCCAACAGCTGACGAACCAGATAATAACTGATTTTTCCTCCTCCGACAATCAGGACGGTCTTGATTCTGTTCTTCATATCACCAAACTGTTTATAGAACTTCGAGAGGTCGCTGTGTGCCGCCGTGATATAGATTCTGTCATTGGCGCGGAGCATGAAACTGCCGTCCGGAATCAGACATTCTTCTCCTCGCATAACCGCACATACAAGAAACCGTAATTTCAGTTTCGATGGCAGTGCCGAAAGCATCAGGCCGTCCATGATACCCCCTGCCGCAACACGGAGTTCCGCAAGTTCCATGCGCCCTCCTGCAAAGCTTTCCACATGCAGTGCGTTCGGATAACGCAACATTCTGGCGATTTCGTTAGCGGTCTGATATTCAGGATTCACCATCAGACTGATGTCAAGTTCTTCGCGCATAAAGACCATCTGTTCGGCGAACATGGGATTCCTTACTCGTGCGATACTATGACGCGCACCGAGTTTACGGGACATCATACAGCACATAATATTGGTTTCATCCGATTCCGTCATGGCGATGATGACATTTGCTTTCTGCACACCGGCTTCGAGCAGATTCTTGACAATCAGGCCGTTGCCTTCCACTGCCTGCACATCAAAATTATCAATTACGCTGGTGACAACTTCGGAATCAATATCCATGACAGTGACATCATGGCCTTCCTTACAGAGCGTCTGGGTGAGGATGTTTCCGGCTTTTCCGCATCCGATGATTAAAATATTCAAGATAACTAAAACTCCTTTCGCACCTCAGATATATTTCAGCACTTTCACCGCAATATGGATAATCAGAGGCAAATCGTCATGAATACCGTTCCGCGCGGCGATGGCGGTACAGTAACCGGTAATTTTTCTCCGTTTTTCCTGTTCGGAAAGTGTGCTGTCATGCAGTCTTTTTTCTGCCTTGTCAATCAGATAATCTGTATGATGCATCACTGTATGATAGGGCGCATTTCCGACAGCCGCATACAGACTGTTTCTGGCGGCGATGGCGGCGGCAACTTTAGCCGCTTCTTTCTTATTGCCGCGGTTCTGAATCAGAAGTGCAATCAAATCATCCGTATGATAATTTTTGATATAGTCAAAAATATCTCTATATTTCTCAATATATTTGCTGTAATCTTCAGCCATAAAAAATCCCTCCTGATATATCTTAATATTATACAGTTTTTATTATAGCATATCAACCGAAAAAAAGCAATAGATTTCTGAAAAATCTTGACAGAACCAGCTTTCTGATGTATAATAAAACCAGAGGTGATATATATGGACATCCGTCAGGAATTAATCAATATTTTTGAAGATACTGTCAATTGGTCGAAAGAAGACAAGGCCATTTCAGAAGCAAAAAAATTTTCCGTACAGAATACAAAACTCTACAAAGCAGAAGATTATCCCGAACTGCCGGAATTTACTCCGACTGATACGAAAATTCAGGTTTCCGGAGAAAAATCTTTTCAGGCCGCCATGCGCCTGCGGAAAGCCTATCCGGATGCGCGGATTGCTGTGCATAATTTCGCATCTGCTACCAATGCAGGCGGAGGCGTGACAAGAGGTTCAAGAGCACAGGAGGAATCTCTCTGCCGATGCTCAACTCTCTATCCGTGTCTCAAACGCGCCGATTTATGGCAGGATTATTATCAGTTCCACCGGAACAGAAATGATGTCCGCTATACGGATGCCTGTATCTATTCTCCGGATGTGCTGATTATCAAGAATGATGATGACCTTCCGGAACGCCTTCCGGCAGAGGAATTCTGCAAAGTCGATATTTTAACCTGCGCCGCGCCTAACCTCCGGACAAACCCCTATAACAGAATGAACCCTGGAAAGGGAAATGCAATTCAGCTTACCGACCGCGAACTTGCTGACCTCCATCAAAACC
>JAFUWP010000218.1 GCA_017483405.1 Oscillospiraceae bacterium
AATATGCCGATATTCCGCCGGAACATCTGACCATCAACACGGCCGGAACATTCGAGAAAAAAGAAGATGCCGCCGAATGGGTCAGAACCGTACAGGAGGCATTTCCGAAATATATGGTACAGTATCGGCCTTTATCATGCAGTATCGCCTGTCATATCGGGACGAATACCAAAGGTATCGCCATCGACCGCGTAGAAAGAAAGACTTCTGTTTCTGAATAATATTATCAAAAATTCTCCCTGATGGAAAGCATCAGGGAGGTTTTTATTAAATTGCTGTTTTTTTGACAATTTGGTATTGAAAAATTCATAAATATGTGCTATAATAAAAAAATACAAAACAGAAAAATAATATGGGAGGAGTTTGTGATTTATGCTTCAGATTAAAAATATCCGTAAGCAGTATATTACCGGCGATTTGGTGCAGACAGCTCTCGATGATGTGAGCCTGAATTTTCGCGATAATGAATTTGTTGCGATTTTAGGTCCATCCGGTTCAGGCAAAACCACCATGCTGAACATTATCGGCGGGCTTGACAGATACGATTCCGGCGATTTGATTATCAATGGCATTTCAACAAAACAGTACAAAGACCGAGACTGGGATTCTTATCGGAATCATACTATCGGATTTGTTTTCCAGAGTTACAATCTGATACCGCATCAGACTGTACTCTCCAACGTGGAATTAGCTCTGACGATTTCAGGCATTTCCAAAGCGGAACGCAGACGGCGCGCCAAAGAAGCACTCGAACAAGTCGGGCTTGGCAATCAGATTCATAAAAAACCGAATCAGATGTCCGGCGGTCAGATGCAGAGAGTCGCCATCGCCAGAGCTTTAGTCAATAATCCAGCGATTCTGCTCGCAGATGAGCCGACTGGTGCGCTGGATTCCGATACCAGCGTTCAGGTGATGGAAATGCTCAAGGAAGTCGCGAAAGATAGGCTTGTCATCATGGTAACGCATAATCCGGAGCTTGCTTATGAATATGCTACCAGAATCGTGAAAGTCAAGGACGGAAGAATCAAAGAAGATTCCATGCCGTTCACATCCGAAGAAGAACAGCCCAGTCATCATGAGAATATGGGAAAATCTTCCATGTCTCTCACAACAGCACTCGGACTGAGTTTTAACAATCTGAAGACGAAAAAAGGCAGAACCCTCCTGACGGCTTTTGCCGGTTCTATCGGTATTATCGGCATCGCACTGATTTTATCGCTTTCCAACGGGGTAAATACTTACATTCAGGATTTACAGAAAGATACTATGACAGCGTATCCGATTTCGATTGAAGCGCAGTCATTTGATTTCACATCCCTGATGCTTTCCGGACAGGATAAGAAAAAAGAAAAAGTCCTCGGCGAAGCTGACCACAAGCTTGACGGTGTGTATTCCGATGGCAGTAATCTGGAAATGGCATCGGCATTCAAGACAAGCATCAAATCCAATAACCTGACGGATTTCAAGAACTATCTGGATGACCCTTCCAGCGAAATCAATCAATATATCGGTGAAAACGGTGTTGTCTATAATTACGATACCAAATTCAACGTCTATACTTATGATGAAGATGATACCCTCGTCAATACGGATGGCAGTACGCTTTCCGATGATAATAATTATATGGTCAACATGATGCTGACAACCAGTTTCA
>JAFUWP010000219.1 GCA_017483405.1 Oscillospiraceae bacterium
CAGCCATAATATCAGATATGACATTCCATAGCGAAATAATTCCAGTATGCCCAGAATCCCGAACATACCCATCTGCGTATCAAGTTCCGTACCGGAACGCATTTCGCCGGCGGACTGAAAACACCAGATTCCAAAATACCCAATCAGCAGACCCAGCACCGGACAAATCAGACTGTAGTGTTTCAGAGTGAGCCTTTTTGCAGATTTCATGAAATTTCCTCCTGTCAGTTAGTGATTTCTGATTCTGAAATATTACAAAAAATTCCGGAATTTTTTGTTCTTTCTTATGATACGTTTCAGAAAGATGCTTTTTATGGTGATTTTCAGAAAAATTTTTCAGAATACTTGACATTTTTCCTGAAAAAAGCTATAATATTAGCAAGTGCTAACTTAAATCAGAAAGGCGGTTTTCATGCAATGGCGCAGAATGCTACTCCTGATAACAGAAAAGTCTATCAGATTGCTAACGATTCCGGAGAAATGATTCTGACAGAATATCAGGTATTTTTAGGAATTCAGCTCATCTATCAGGATGTTCACATGTCAAGATATGCCTATCCGGCGCAGGATGAAAAACAGATTCTGGAAATTCATCACTGTCGGGAGGGACGTTATGAATATCAGATGGGAAAACAATATTATTATCTTGCATCGGGGGACTTGTCCGTCAGTTGCGGAAATGAAGCCGGTACAGAGGCATTTTTCCCGACAAGGCATTATCACGGCATTACCGTCCGGATTGATACCGCCAAAGCACCGGCCTGTCTTTCCTGCTTTCTGGATGATGTCAATGTCCGCCCTGCCCTGCTGAGAGAGAAATTCTGTTCTGACCAGCCCTGTTTCATCATCCGTTCGACTGAGAGTCTGGAGCATATCTTTTCGGAATTATATACTGTTCCTTCGAGCATCCGGAACGGATATTTCAAAATCAAAGTGCTGGAACTGCTGTTATTTCTGAGCAGTCTGGATACGCGCATATCCCAGACCGAACAGCACAGCTGTCCGCCGTCACAGGTGCGCCTTGCCAAAGCAGTCTGTTCTTATGTCTGCGCCAATATGAGCCGGCATTTTACTATTGATGAATTATCTGAAAAATTTCAGGTATCGCCGACTCAGCTCAAGAAAAGTTTCCGGAACGTGTACGGAAATTCCGTCTATGCTTATGTCCGTACGCAGAAAATGCTTTCCGCCGCGCGGATGCTTCAGGAAACAGACAGAACCATCCTCGACATCGCCGGCGAATGCGGTTACGATAACGGCAGTAAATTTTCAAAAGCGTTTCGGGAAGTCATGGGGATGACTCCCAGAGATTTCCGGAATCAGAAAAATCTGCCGATTGAAAGTGTCCGTTCGGAAAGATAAGGCCTTTTCCGGCGGATGTTTCCTTGTTTTCAGAAAATTATGCCTGAAATCAGATTATTTTTTCATTTTTGAAAAAATGTCTTTTTGGATTATTTTTTATCTTCTTTGGAGTGGAAAACTATCCTGTTCCGGTGTATAATAATATCATGAAATTGATATATCTGAAAATGAAAGGAATTTGATTTTGTTATGAGTATTGTAATTGTCGGCGGAAATGACTGCATGACCCGCCAGTATAAAGATATTTGCAAATCCTATAAATGTCGCGCGAAAGTCTTCACCCAGATGCATGACGGCCTGAAAGATAAAATCGGCTCGCCGGATTTGCTGGTGCTGTTCACCGGAACAGCCTCCCATAAAATGATTAAGACTGCACTGAATTCCACAAATAAAGATACTGTTATCGTGCGTTCC
>JAFUWP010000220.1 GCA_017483405.1 Oscillospiraceae bacterium
ATCCAGATAGCCAATCAGCCATTTGAATGCCCACATTACATCCTGATACATGTCTTCTTCCAGTTCCGGATGTTCATCAAAAATTCTGAGATACTCCGGAAAACAGAGCAGTCCTTTGAAATTATCACCATGCATGGTGGATTCTATAATATATTCATACCGGAAATAAAGTCTCCAGTAATGCTGATTTTCATCATCGGCCTCCTTGATGGCCTGTGCTATGGCCTCCAGACGCGCCGAACCGTGTTCCATGTTCTTGATAAGATGAATTTTCTGCTGTGGTTCAAACACAGAATCACTCCTTTCTCAATTTTATCAAAATTCCGGATTGCATCATTCTGGGATAAGTTCAACAGAACTTCCGCCGAAACTCCATGCCTCGCCCTTACTGTCCTTTAATTGTCCGAGACAGGATTTTATCTCGTAGGGGACATTGTTGATTTTCGCATCATAGCCATCTCTGGCACTCTTTAAATTTGACTTGTAAGGCTGTCCGAAAGCCTGTAATACCAGAAATTCAATATAATGTCCTACTGTTTCGCTTAACTGCGCGCTGTCGTCATCGAATTCCTGTTCGGCAGATTTATGTCTGGACATGAACTCTACATAACCGTTCAGAAATTCATCAGCATCCATTTCCGGAAGAAGTTCCCTTTCTGGATTGATGCCGTATCTGAGTATAAAAGAAAGCTGTCCGTTTTTCTTTGTTCTGACATTCGTCCAGCGGAGCTTATACACTTTAGGTGCATTTTTCGGCAGTCCTCGGCTTGCATTTGATTTCGCGCATACGGTGAAGTATTCCGCTCTGAGGAATTCTTCGGGCGTGGTGGTGACAAACTTGATTCTATAGCTTTTGCCCTGACTGTAAGAGAATACCAAAAGCATCTGTTTATCGGGATACCTGCTTGTCAGAGCCTCTCTGTAACAATCCAGATATTCCTGAATTTCCTCGAAAGTGGAATCTTTTCCGAGCGGTTTAGACGGCATTTTCTGATGTATCTCCGGAATCAGCGTATCCGCGCCGGAAATGACAATTTCTCCGTATGCATTCGTATAAAATCTGACTTCATCACCGGCCTGCAATCCTAAATGATGCTGAATTTCCGGCGGAATTATAATCTGTCCGTTTTCTGATATTCTTGCAGTAATATTCATAATAGAAACCCCTTTATCAATTATAGAAATTTATCATCCAGAAGATGAAGCATTTTGGCATAATAATCCGTACCGTTGCGGTTATCGAATTTCTGTACAGCGGCATCCGCCTCCTGATAGAAATGCTCTGCAATGCGTTCGGGAGGGCTCTTGAATAAAGGCGCATCACGGGCAATTCTGAGCTGTTCCAGAAGAATATGATGCTTGTCCTCATCCATCGCCCGAAACAGATGATATGCCCCGATGGCAAACAGCATCTTCATAAGCGGATTTTTCGATGTCAGATATAATTCATAATGAATACTGAATAATTTTACACCATCCGGAATCTTCGTCACACTGTAGAGCGTCAGCAATGTCCCGATAATATCCAGATAATACGGGTCACAGGCAACGCGCCGTTCCGTCAGGAAGGCATAATGCACCGCATGGGGATACTGTTCCCGTTCGAGATAATATCTGATAAAATCATGATATGTCGCCTGCGGCAGTGCATTGGAACGGAGCTTTCCGGCAAAGATAAGCTTTGCGGCATCGAGTGCCTTTTCTTCTTCGCCGATGGAAAGATAATACATTGCCTGCTGGTCATAATACAGTGCCCTGCCATCGGAAACATCATCAAGAGGCTCATCCAGAAAACGATAGAAATCCGCCGCGGCGATGCCTTCATCGACTTTCATATAGAACAGACAGTGCTTCATATAGTAAATACTCAGGCTCTTGCCCTGTTCGAGCAACATTTTCTTGAACAGCCGGAAATAACTGTCGATTTCTTCTTTGGAAATCTGCGGAAATTCCGGTGCGGCCTCCACAATCCACTTGAAACAAATCAGCATATCATGTGAGATTTGGGCATCCTGATGCAGACTTTCATGCTTTTCGTAAAGCGACAGCATTTCCGGAAAAATAATCATCGCATAATATCTGTCACCGCAAAAGATAGATTCTTCCAGATAATCATATCTGAACCGGAACTGCCATTCGAGAAGATTCCGGTTATCGGCTTCGGTGATGGCATCGCGGATGCGCCGGAGTCTGGGTTCTCCCCTGTCAAACAGATAAAATTCATGCTCCATGTTTGCGAATTCCTGCATCAGGCAAGCCCCCATTCTATCAGCGTGATGAGATTCTGATTCAGAAGTGCCATTTCACCGCCCTGCATGGGAAATCTGCCTGTCAGGAGATTCTGTACATACAGGATTTCAATACAGAGTTTCTGTTTCTGCGGATTTTCCAGAGCAATCAGTTTCTGAATCAGGGGATTGTTCCAGTTCAGGAACAGCGTGGCATGACTGTCTTTTACTTCCTCGGCGAACGCATCCAGCATGGAGAAAAATAAATCACTTGCATTCTCTCTGGAATGCTGAATTTCTCTCTTGATACCGGCATTTTCATCCAGAAGATAGAAAATCGGCAACTGAGACGGCGAAAAGGCTTTCAGTTCGGCATCACATCCGAATTGTTCCAGCGCATCACGGGCATTATCGAGCAGAGTTTTCGCTTTCCGGAAGGCTTCGGCCGGAGGATTCTGCAAAAATTCCTCAAAGGATGTATATTCCAGCGGAACGGCGACAAAGCTTTCATCATATTCCTGCATCATCCGGAGGAGCTGGGCATCATAGACATAACAGGCATTGACAAGCATCTGATTCTGAGAAAGCATCAGTGCCGATGTCCGGTGAAACTGATTCATATCCAGCGCATAGCTGACCGGTTCAGTTCTGGTGAGCAGTTCTTTTCCGGTGAGTTCGCCCATATTGGTTTCAAATTTCAGAAACGGGATGAATGTCCGGAAAAAATCTTCATCTTCGCAGGCCATAGACTTCACCGCCATGAAATGAATCCGGATGATTTCCTGCAACAGTTCCGGATTCTGATGGGAAAGCCCTGTCAGATAATCGGAAATGCATCGGCTGAGTTCTTCCCTCGCCTGTTCCAGAAGTTCATCTTCATAGAAATTCTCACGTGATGCTGTCGGCCGGAGCTGGGAT
>JAFUWP010000221.1 GCA_017483405.1 Oscillospiraceae bacterium
CGTCCGGCAGTTCCATGAATGCTACCTCCGGCTCGATATGCCAGAATTCAGCAAGATGTTTCGGAGTGTTGCTGTTTTCAGCTCTGAAAGAAGGGCCGAACGTATAGATTTTACCCATCGCCATAGCGGCCATTTCGCCTTCCAGCTGTCCGGAAACGCTCAGTCCGGCGCGTCTGCCGAAGAAATCATGTGCGTTATAATCTTCTTCGTTCTTGAAATCCGGTGCATAGCCGAGTGTTGTCACCTGAAACATTTCGCCAGCACCTTCGCAGTCACTTCCGGTGATAAGCGGTGTATTCACATAGACATAATTTCTGTCCTGAAAATATTTATGAATTGCTTCTGCCAGAACTGAACGGACTCTCATCACGGCATTGAAGGTATTTGTCCGGCCTCTCAGATGAGGCATTGTTCTCAGGAATTCGAGGGTATGACGCTTTTTCTGAAGGGGATATTCCGCCGGACACTTGCCGAGTACGGTGATTTCCTTCGCGTTGATTTCGACACCGCCGTTCTGACCTTCGACAACTGTACCGATGACTTTCACGGATGTACCGACCGGCATAGCATCTTCAAAGTCGATTCCGGTTGCCTTGTCGATGACAATCTGAAGATGGGGCAGGGTAGTGCCGTCATTCAGTGCCAAGAATGCCATCGTCTTGGAATTTCTGGAAGTACGAACCCATCCGCAGACGGTGACTTCCTGATTCAGATACTCTTTGTTTGTGAAAATTTCTTTCAAATCAATATGTTGCATAATCAAAAAATCCTTTCTTGATAAAATAAAAATACTCCCGTCCTGAAAATCAGGACGAGAGATAATTCCCGCGATACCACCTGAATTACTGCCGGAAGGCAGTCACTCGAATCTGTCCACATGCATGGACATTCCGCTTAACGCGCGGTAACGGTATCACCTACTTGCTGAAACGCTTTCAGATTACTGCTCAGGAGTGTTATTCATATCAGTTCTGTGATACAGTTCTCAGCCGGCCTGTACTCTCTGTGCATGAGTTCTGATATTACTTGTCTCCGTCAAAGCATTTGGACAATATTATTATAGCACATGAATTTTGAATTGTCAAGTAGTTTTCTGCAATGTTTTTTCAGATATTCTGTTTGATTTCGGCTACCATTTTGCTTTCAGAATCGTAGGGAAGTCCCATAGCGGTGAATTCCCATGCCTGCTGGTCATCTTTGGTGAGCTTGCCGAAAATCATCGAATTTTTGCCCTTGAATTCCGGATTGCCGGAAATATCAAACCGGCAGATTTCGGAATTGTTCTCGCTGTTGACAATGCGGATGAATGCATTCTTGATTTTGCCGAAATCCTGAAATTTTATCTTTGCCATAAAAATATTCACGGCAATCACAATGGAAGTACAGTTTGCAGGAACTTTATCCAGATGAATCATAATCCGTTCGTCATCGCCATCGCCGCGGCCTGTCAGATTATCACCGCTGTGCTCCACGCCTGTTCCGAAACGGTGTCCGAAATAAACGGTTTCCGTCACGTTGCCGGTATTATCGCGAAGATAAGCATAAGCATCACAGTCGATGCCGAACAGTGCGAATTTATTAGCATCCCATCCCAGTCCCACACATACATTTTTAAGTTTAGGAGCAGTTTTGGAAAGATTCACTTTTTGACTTTTCGCCAGATTGATACTCATGATAAAAATTCTCCTGATTTTTTATTTTTGTTATATTATAGCATAACTGCTGAAAAATGTCAAATCTTTTTTGCAGAAAACTATGAGATTTTGTTTGGATGCTTGCAATTTTTCCGGAATTATGCTATAATAAAAATCAGCAGAATGCAGAAAGGAGAATCCGCATGATGATAAAAAAATCCCTTGCTCTGTTTTTATGTTTCTGTATCACGGTGCTTTTCGGCGGATGCTACGAAACGTATCAGCTGAATGATTCTCAGGAAAATTCCCTGATAATTTTTACAGATGCCCCTACAGAAGAAATCATCCTCACCGAAACCGAATCCGATACCGAACAGGATTCCGAAACAGAATCGGAATTCCTTACCGAATCCGAAACTCAGAACTTTGCACTCCCCGAAGATGAAACCCTTCCGGATTCTGTCGAAAAAGACGGCTCTTATACATCGCCCGAAGATGTCGCCGAATATATTCACACATTCGGAACGCTCCCCAGTAACTTCATCACCAAGAAAGAAGCCCAGAATCTCGGATGGGACAGTTCCGCAGGCAACCTATGGGATGTCGCCGAAGGAAAGAGCATCGGCGGTGATAAGTTCGGCAATCGGGAAGGCCTTCTGCCGGAGGGAAACTATCACGAATGCGATGTGAACTATCAGGGAGGCTATCGTGGCGCAGAACGGCTTATCTACAGCGATTCCGGCGAAATTTACTATACAGATGACCATTACAAAACTTTTACGCAATTATATTAAGGAGATGCAAAAATGACACATGTCTATGAACTAGACGGAAATCAGATGCAGAATCCCGTTCAGGCTCATGCTTATCTGAAAGAAAATCTGAATCTTCCGGAACATTACGGCATGAATGCGGATGCCCTTTTCGACTGCCTGACCGAAGATTCCAGAGAAGTCCTTATCTGGCTGAATTCGTCAG
>JAFUWP010000222.1 GCA_017483405.1 Oscillospiraceae bacterium
ATGACAAATGGCTGTAAGTTTGATGAAAGGTCAAAAAGTTGACCTCACAAAAGGAAACCCAGGACTCTCTAAACTGATTGTAGGTCTCGGCTGGGATGTCAACCGCTATGACGGCGGTGCTGATTTCGACCTCGATGCCGCCGCCTTCCTGCTGGATGCCAATGGCAAAGTCACCAGCGATGCGGATTTCGTATTCTACAACAATCTGAAACATGCATCCGGTTCGGTAGAACACACCGGCGACAACCTCACCGGCGAAGGCGAAGGCGATGACGAAGTCATCAAAGTCGATTTGAGCAAAGTGCCTGCCAATATCAGCAAGATTGATTTTACTGTTACCATCTACGATGCGGAAACAAGATGCCAGAATTTCGGACAGGTCAGCAATGCTTATATCCACGTTCTGGATGAAACCAACGGTACAGAGCTGATTCGTTTCGACCTCGGCGAAGATTTCTCCGTAGAAACAGCCATTGTTGTCGGCGAATTGTATCGTCATAACGGCGAATGGAAATTCAACGCTATCGGTTCGGGATTCGCCGGCGGTCTGTATGCGCTGGGCAAGAATTTCGGTGTCAATGTATAATTATTATATTTTATTTAAAGGAGGATTTTTCTTATGGTAAATCTGTCTAAGGGTCAGAAAGTTGACCTCACAAAAACAAACCCTGGTCTGACAAAAATTATGGTAGGTCTCGGATGGGATATTAACAAATATGACGGCGGTTCTGATTTCGACCTCGATGCCGCTGCTTTCCTGCTCGGCGCAGATGGTAAGGCCGCATCCGAAGCTGATTTCGTATTCTACAACAACAAGGAACATGCCTCCGGTTCTGTCGTTCATACAGGCGATAACAAAACCGGCGCAGGCGATGGCGATGACGAAGTTATCAATATCGACCTGAGTGCTGTTCCGGCTAATGTTGACAAGATTGATTTCACTGTTACCATCTTTGAAGCTGATGCCAGAAATCAGAATTTCGGTCAGGTCAACAATGCCTATATCCGCATTCTGAATCAGGAAAACGGCGAAGAACTGATTCATTTCGACCTCGGCGAAGATTTCTCTATTGAAACAGCTGTTGTTGTTGCGGAACTCTATCGCTATAACGGCGAATGGAAATTCAACGCCATCGGTTCGGGATTCTCCGGCGGACTGGCCGCACTGTGCCGCAATTTCGGCTTGGATGCATAATCCGTCATGGCAGTCGAATTAAGAAAAGGACAGAAAGTCAATTTATCCAAAAATACCGGCAAACCACTGGGAGAAATTCTGATTAATCTCAACTGGAGTCAGCCCCCTGCTAAAAAAATTCTGGGGCTGACACTGCCGCAACAATCGATAGATTTAGACTTGGGCTGTCTTTATGAAATGAAAAATGGCAAAAAAGGCTGTGTACAAGCTCTCGGCAACGCGTTCGGCAATTTGCAGGGTTTCCCGTACATCGCACTTGACGGCGATGACAGAAGCGGTGCATCTTCCGATGGTGAAAATCTCCGTGTCAACGGTGCGCGTATATCAGAATTCAAGAGAATCCTGATTTATACCTTCATCTACGAAGGCGCGGCAAACTGGAAATTCGCGGATGGCGTTGTGACTGTCAAATGCCCCGACAGTCAGGATTTAATCGTCCGTATGGATGAATATGGTTCTGCCCTGAGAATGTGCGCGATTGCCATGCTGGAAAACAGCAATAACGAAACTTTTTCTGTAGAAAAGCTGGTACAGTTCTATGAAGGCCATCAAAAAATGGACAGAGCTTTCAACTGGGGTATGAACTGGGTTGCCGGCAGAAAAGATTGAGGTATTTCAAACTATGAGCGTAAATTTAGTAAAAGGCCAGAAAGTCAATTTACAGAAATCTGACGGCGGCACTCTCAAAAAAGTCGTTGTCGGACTCGGCTGGGATGAGGCACAGCAACAGAAATCCGGCGGACTGTTCGGCAGTCTGTTCGGCAGTACCCAAACGCAGAATATCGACTGTGATGCATCTGCATTTGTCTGCGTTGAGGGAAAAGTCGTTTCCAGTACAGATATTGTCTATTTCGGAAATCTGAAACACAGTTCCGGTGCAATTCAGCATCTGGGCGATAACCTCACCGGTGCAGGTGACGGCGATGACGAACAGATTATTGTTGATTTGCAGAGCGTTCCGCAGAATTATGACAAACTCATCTTTGTCGTCAACATCTATCAGGCAAGAGAACGCAATCAGCATTTCGGCATGATTCAGAATGCATTTATCCGCATTGTCGATGCGGATAACAATCAGGAACTCTGCCGCTATAATCTTTCTGATAACTATAACGGCATGACAGCTATGATTTTCGGCGAAATCTACCGTCATAACGGACAGTGGAAATTCAACGCTGTCGGACAGGCAACTACCGATAATGATATAAAATCTCTGGCAAGCCGTTTCAAATAACAGTATCCGAAACATGTAAGTAAAGCAAAGATAAGAGGAATCCGGAGATTCCTCTTATTTTTTGGAGGTGTATATTAATCATGCAGAATGAACCTAATCAGTCACTAGCCCTTCTGGAACAAAAACTTGACCAGTTCAAAGGCCTTACAGAAGTCAAACTCAATATTCATGCATTTATCCGGCTGATGCAGGTGTGGAAAGCCGAAACAGAACAGCATCTCGATTATACGCGTGTTCCTCTGCATCTCATCTTCGCCGGAGAAGCCGGCACTGGCAGGACACAGGCCGCCGAAATCATGGGAGAAATCTACCATGTACTGGGATTTCTCTCCGAAGGCGAAACCATCCGGCTCAATGCGGCCGAACTCGGTCAGGCATCTTCCGAAGAAGTACTCGCAAAGGCAGAGGGCAATCTTCTTCTGTTATCCCATCCTGACGGCATGACTCCGGAAGGCGCGGACGTTCTGGAAACACTTCTGAATTCCCATCGGGAAAATCTGGCTGTCATTCTTCGGGGAACGCATCAGGAAACAGAGGCTTTATTTGAAAAAATCCCTTCCCTGCGGATGCGTTTCAGCAAATATTTTGCATTTGCCGATTTTCAGGACGAAGATTTTCAGGTAAAGCCATCTTCTCCGAAATTTGAAATTTTCGATGTTTCCTCCCTCGCCGAACAGGAAGAACAGCTCGAAGCCCTTCAGGAAGCAGAATTCCCCGTTCCGGAAAAACCGCTCCCCCGAAAACTCGATGCCTCTGCCCGTACCGGCACACTGCTCAAAGCCGGCGCAAGACTCGATTTATCTGATTATCTCGCCGAAGAAATCCGCATCCGGCTGGTATATCAGAAATTAAAACTCCCGATGGAGATGGATGCTTATGTCTTCATGCTCCATGAAAATGAACTCACCAGCAGTGATGATGATATGGTATTTTTCGGAAATCTCATCTCGAAAAACGGCGGTGCGGCTATCGTGGACGGTGCGGAATTCCCTGAAACTGCTTTCATCCTGAACAGAGTCTATCAGGATATTCAGAAAATTGCCGTTTGCTTTTCGGCTTACGGAGACAATCCGGCTTTTGATTTCTCTCAGGTGGAAAAGCCTGTTCTGCAAATTTTCCATCATGATGAACAAATCGCGTGGATGGATTTACAGCATCTCAAAACCGAACGCACCCTTGTTGCCGCTGAACTCTACCGCTATCAGAACAGCTGGAAATTCCGCGCAGTCGCCTCCGGATACCGTGACGGCCTCGAAGACCTCTGTCACCGGTTCGGCATCGAAGTTGAATAATTTAACATAAATTTAATTTCATCGTGCTTTATATTTGATATACTTCTGCTATAATTATTCAGGGAATACTTCCCTGAACCGTTTTTAATTTACAGAATCACGGAGAATATCACATGAATCAGGAAATTACAGAACTTGCATATCATGTCGGCGGTCTGCTCTATATGCCCGCCTTTCAGCAGGATATTGCCGAAAAAATTATTCATAAGTCCATTCCCTATCTGACCAGCATTGCTTTCTGTCTGGAAGATTCCGTTCTTGACAGTGCTCTGCCACAGGCCGAACAGGCTCTCTGCCATATTTTTTCAGAATTATACACCGAAAAGCGCGAAGATTTTCCGTTATTGTTCATCCGTATCCGTTCGGCGGAACATCTGCTTCACATCCGGAACATGCTCGGCGAAACTGCCGGCATCCTTACCGGCTTTATCCTCCCCAAGTTCGATTCTTCCAATGCGGATGCCTATCTTTCCGCCATACAGGAAATCAACCGGAATACAGAACATCCTGTCTATGCTATGCCGATTCTCGAAAGCCGTGCCATTGCGGATATGTCCACCCGTCATCATGAACTGAAATTATTATATGATAAATTAATGACCGTTTTTCCCCTGATTCTCAATATCCGCACCGGCGGAAATGATTTCTGCAATCTCTACGGCCTGCGCCGTTCGGAAGATGAAAATATCTATCAGATAAGCATCATCCGCGATATTCTTGCCGATATTCTGAATCAGTTTTCCGGTGAATTCGTTGTTTCCGCGCCCGTCTGGGAATATTTCGGCATGGAAAATCCTTCATGGATTTCCGGTATGCAGAAAGAATTATCTCTCGACAGACTGAACGGCTTCATCGGGAAAACGGCGATTCATCCCACACAGCTGCCGTTTATCTGGGAAAGTCTCAAAGTCTCCGAGGAAGACTATCGCGATGCCTGCCGGATTCTCAGCTGGAATGACCCTCTGAAAGCCGTACAGAAAGGCTTCGGCGGTTCGCGCATGAACGAACTCAAATGCCACGGCAAATGGGCAAGAAGAATCCGCATTTTAGGCGATTTATACGGCGTTATCCCGAAAGGAGTGCTCTCAATTGCATTATAATCAGAATCATCTGCTGAAACTGGCAAAACGCTATCAGAATACCAGAAGAAGCTATTTATTAGTCAATCCGTTACAGGCGAAACATCTCGCTGTCGAACCGTCTGAATCTCTGCGCATGATGCAGACACTCGGCAGAAAATTATATCAGCATCATCCGGATGCCAAACTGATTATCGGATTCGCCGAAACTGCAACCGCAGTCGCTCTGCATTCCGCCATGCAGTTTCCGGAAGATGTCTGCTTTCTGCATACTACCAGAGAAAAACTTGACGGCAGTTGTCTGCACTTCAAAGAAGAACACAGCCACGCTGTCGAACAAAGATTATATCTTTCCGGAACACTCCCCGAAACATCGGAAATCATCCTGATTGATGATGAAATCTCTACCGGAAAAACTATCCGGAATATCGTTTCTCAAATCCGACAGGAACTGCCTGCTTATCAGAATGCGAAATTCATCGCCGGTTCTCTCATCAACAGGGTTTCGGATGAAAATCTCCGTATACTGGAATCAGATAATATCTTCTGCGAATCTCTCTGCAAACTGGAATATACGGATTATACCGCTCAGGTGGAACATTTTCAGGTCAGCGCGCCGGAAGAAATTCCCTTCTCGGAACAGTGCCCCTATAAATGTGTGATTTCCAGAATTCAGCTCCCCGAAAGCCGGAAACTCCATACAGTTCAGGAATACCGGACACGCTATCAGGAATTTGCAGAATCCCTCTGCGCCGAACTTCTGCCGGAACTCCGGAATCATAAAAATCTGCTTGTTCTCGGTACAGAAGAATGCATGTATCCTGCTCTGATTCTGGGCGAACTTCTCGAAAAACAAGATTATTTCGTCAAGTGCCATGCAACTACCAGAAGTCCTATCGGTATCTGCCAGGAGGAAACTTATCCCATTCGGGAAGGCTTTTCCCTGCCGAGTTTCTACGACCCGTCCAGAAAAACATTTATCTATAATATTGATAAAAATGCCGACACCGTCCTCATCATTACCGACAGCAGGCAGAACACCGAACAGGCGATGCAGAATCTCAGCATCCTGTTTCCGGATTCTGATAAAATTCTGATTAAGGGGTGATGCTGTGAGAACTTCCTATCATCCCGAAGATGTTACTATTCTTCTCAAAGACATTACCGGACTTGTTCAGCCTCTCGAAAATCAGGAAAGAGAAAAATTCATTCAGCAGGGAGTGCATTACTCCGAAATGCTCCCCTGCGAACATGCTCCTTCTGAAGCATATCTCAGAACTTTTCATGATGCCCTGAAAAGATATGCTCCCCTTACTGCTGAAGCTGTCGGAATTCTCGCTGAAAAAATCTATCAGGAAAAAGGGGAAGATACCGTTCTAGTATCCCTCGCCAGAGCCGGCACTCCGGTCGGCATCCTCCTGAAACGCTATCTGGAACAGCGACATTCCGTCAGAATCAAGCATTATACCATCTCGATTATCCGCGGAAAAGGCATCGACCAAAATGCCATGCAGTATATCCTACACCGCCATAAGCCCGAATCTATCCAGTTTGTGGACGGATGGACGGGAAAAGGCGCGATTCAGCGCACTCTGCTGGAAGCCATGCAGAATTATCCCAGCGTTGACCCGATGCTCGCCGTCCTCTCCGACCCTGCCCATATCGCCGGAAAATCCGGTACTTATGCGGATTTCCTGATTGCCAGCTCCTGCCTGAATTCTACTGTTTCCGGCCTTATCAGCCGGACTTTCTACAGAAAAGACATCATCGGCGATTCCGATTTTCACGGTGCGATGTACTATCAGGAATTTGAAAGCATCGACCTAACGGAAACTTTCTTATCAGAAATCGAAAACTATTTTGATTTCTCCCTGCTTCCATCCGATACCCCCCACCCCTCCGCGGATGCCCTCGCCGAAACCCGTCAGATTGCTGAACATTTCGGCATAACTGACATCAATCTCGTCAAGCCCAGCATCGGCGAAGCTACCAGAGTTCTGCTCCGGCGGATTCCGTGGAAAATTCTGGTTCACAGCCTCGAAGATACTGCCCATCTCGGCCATATCTACCAGCTCGCTCAGGAAAAACATGTTCCCGTAGAAGTCTACCCCCTGCAATGCTATAAAGCCTGCGGATTAATCCGCAATCTGGCCGATAACTGAGGTATTTCCCCATCATGAAAAAAATTCTGTTCGCATCCGATTTGGATAACACCCTGATTCATTCTCATAAACATAAATCTGATTCTGATATATGTGTCGAACTCTATCAGGAACGGGAACAAAGTTTCATGTCTCCGGATGCTGTCACCCTGTTCCGGAAAATGATACATCAGAAAAATATCTGCTTTCTGCCCGTCACCACGCGCACTATCGCCCAGTATCAGAGAATTTTCTTTCCGGATGGCTACCGTCCGGAATTTGCTTTGACTGCCAACGGACACATTCTGCTCCGTCAGGATGTTCCTGACCCTCACTGGCTTGCAGAATCCAAACGGAAAAATATCCCCTATCTGCCGGAATTCGAGCGACTCATGAAACTTCTCCTTCAGGATACGCGTTTCCGACATGTCAGCTTCGCAGATGATATGTTCATCGCCTGCGCCTGCGAAACTCCCGAAACTGCTGTCCTCTGCCTCGCAGATTATCAGCATTCCACCGGATTGCAGGCCTTCCGCACCGGCCGGAAACTCTATTTCTTTCAGCCCGATGCCGATAAAGGCTCGGCACTCGAAAAATTTAAATCACTCTATCCGTTTGATATTATCATCTCCGCCGGTGACAGCGAAATGGATACTCCTATGCTCAATCACGCAGATATTCCCTTATTCCGAGAAAATCAAACCGATTTTGCAGTTTCCGTCCTGACATGCGTCTTGGAAACCGCACTTTCTTAACATCAAAAAAATCCCTGCTTTCCGTTGAAAGCAGGGATATTTTTTTGCAGATAATCAACATCAAATCCGATGATTAATCATCTTTTTTGCGAGTAATCGCCAGCGTCATTCCGGAAACTATCAGCAATCCCAGAACTACTGCGATACCTTCCGAACCTGTCTTTGGACTGGTGGTGGTTGTCGCCGTGTTGGAAGATGCCGTCTTCGATGTCGTTGTCGTACTCTTGGCCGCTGTAGTCGCTTTTGTGGTAGTGCTTCTTGTCGTTGTGGTAGTGGTTCTCGTAGTAGAAGTCGTAGAAGAAGTTGTTCCGCTGTCAGAATCTTGGTCATCCGTTACGGAAGTATTCGTTCCGGTATCGGAATCTTGGTCATCCGTTACAGAAGTATTTGTTCCAGTATCAGAATCTTGGTCGCCAGTTACGGAAGTGTTCGTTCCAGTATCGGAATCTTGGTCACCAGTTACGGAAGTATTCGTTCCAGTATCGGAATCTTGGTCACCAGTTACAGAAGTTTCTGTTTCTGTAGATTCAGTGATAACATCAGTATCATTCTGAATTCCAGTATCAATAGATTCTGTAGTGGTTTCGGTTTCATCTGTATCTGTCACTTCCGAGATGGCATCAGGATTTGTTGTTGTTTCAGTTTCTTCGGTATCCGTTATTTCAGAAATAGCATCAGAACGTGTAGTAGTTGTCGTTTCCTGACTGTCATTTATATAATCATCAGTTTCAGGATTCGTTTGTGCTTCACTCTGAACGGCTTCATCGTATGTCGTAGTAGTTGTTGTAGTCGATGTGCTTGTGGTCGTTGTCGTTGTAGTGGAAGTGCTTGTCGAGGTCGATGTGCTTGTCGTTGTCGTTGTAGTGGAAGTACTCGTCGAAGTCGATGTGCTTGTTGTAGTTGTTGTGGTGGAAGTGCTTGTCGAAGTCGACGTGCTTGTGGTCGTTGTTGTGGTGGAAGTGCTCGTCGAGGTCGATGTGCTTGTGGTTGTCGTTGTAGTGGAAGTGCTCGTCGAGGTCGATGTGCTTGTGGTTGTCGTTGTAGTGGAAGTGCTCGTCGAGGTCGATGTGCTTGTAGTCGTTGTTGTAGTGGAAGTGCTCGTCGAGGTCGATGTGCTTGTGGTGGTTGTAGTAGAGGTGCTCGTCGAGGTCGATGTGCTTGTGGTGGTTGTAGTAGAGGTGCTCGTCGAGGTCGATGTGCTTGTAGTCGTTGTTGTAGTGGAAGTGCTCGTCGAAGTCGATGTGCTTGTGGTTGTCGTTGTGGTGGAAGTGCTCGTCGAGGTCGATGTGCTTGTGGTCGTTGTTGTGATGGAAGTGCTCGTCGAGGTCGATGTGCTTGTAGTCGTTGTTGTAGTGGAAGTGCTCGTCGAAG
>JAFUWP010000223.1 GCA_017483405.1 Oscillospiraceae bacterium
GCATTCCGGAAGGGCCATCCGAACAGCAGACCGCCGGAATCCCGTAAGCTTCGAGCGCATCCGAAACACCCCCGAATGCCGATGCTGTTCCGGCCGTGACACGCGGACTTCCCATGCCTTCACCGCGGACTATCTGACAGAGTTCCTCATCGGAGAACTGCCCGATAAATTCCTGCATAGTGACTTCACCGGAAAGCACATCGGCAAGAACGGATTTCTTTTCTGTATGCGGAATTTCTTCCGGCAGATGTTCCAGAATTCTTGCTGATTCATCATGATTCAGCAGGGGAACAGCTTCAAATTGATTCGGCTGGTTCGTCATGCGGTCAAAGGCTTCGACAGGCGACATTGCCGGACGTTTCTGAGGACTGGGAATCGTTTCCGGAATCTGAATGAAGGCTTCGGCTGATGCGCTCCGGACATCCGAACCGATGTAGAATTCATAAATTCCGGCTTCGAGCACGTTACAGAACGGATATTCCGTTGCAGATTTATCATCATAGGAGACAGGCGGAATCAAGGGCATCACAAGCGTTTGAGATTCTCCGGCGCGGAGTTCCTTTGTCTTCTGATAGGCGGTCAGCACTCTGGCAGGCTTATCGAGTTTGCCTTCGGGTGCTTTGCAGTAAATCTGAACGACTTCCTTACCGGAGCAGTTTCCAGTATTCGTTACTTTAATATTGATATAAATCTGACCGTCATCCTCATTGAGAAACCAGTCTCCGGATTGGATTTCAAAACTGGTATAGCTCAGGCCGTATCCGAACGGATAGCGGACAGCTTTCCCGAAGGTTTCAGAATACCGATAGCCGATATAAATATCTTCGGCATAGAAATTCTTATCCCGATTGCCGAAATTCGCATCTGACGGATAATCATAAATTTCATAAGCGATAGTATCAGGGAGCTTTCCAGAAGGGGAAATTTCTCCCGTGAGCACTTTTGCCGTACCGATTCCGCCGGTCATACCGCCGTGCCAGATATACAGAACGGCATCCGGATGATAATCATCTATAAAATGCATATCGATGATATTTCCGGTATTCAGTAAGATAACCGTCTTTTGAAAATATTTTCTTGTCAGGGCGAGGAGATGTTCTTCTTCATCGGTCAGGAGATACGAACCCTTTTCCAGACGGTTATCCTGTTCTTCGCCGGCGGTTCTGCCGATGATAATCACGGCTGTTTCGCATGTTCCGGCGATTTCTTTGACAAGAGCATCATCGAGGGGCATTTCTTTCTGCGACCACGGCTCACCGCTCCAGCCATCTCCTAAATCATAAGGATGTTCGGCATCCCATGCCTGATAGATGCCGAGAAGTTTCTGATTCAGCTTGATTCCGGCATTCTGCAAGCCTTCCGGAACATTCACCACATGAGAAACATTCACCATCCCTCCCGAACCCGTTCCGGATTTGTAATAATGAAGCTGAATCCTCCCGAATAAGGCAATTTCTTTGGATTTATCCAGAGGGAGTGCCTGATTCCGGTTTTCCAGCATGACGATACCTTCCGCAACGGCCTGCGAAGCGGTATCAAGATAATGATTCCAGTCCAATATTTTTTTCATAAATAAAATTTATCCTTTCTGAAATAATTCATCCGCGATGTGAATTAATAAATCATATAATTCCAGATTTTTCTGATATTTTTCCGGAATTCCCGAAAGTCCCAGCTTCGCGCCGAGCAGATTTCCGGCGATTGCCCCTGTGGAATCGCTGTCGCCGTTATGGTTGACAGCCGCTCTCAGACACATATCGAAATCATCTTCAAACTTCGCCGCGCAGTAAACC
>JAFUWP010000224.1 GCA_017483405.1 Oscillospiraceae bacterium
AATGCCGTGAAGGAACGCAGTTTTCATGCCGACCGGCGCGCGGCACAGAAATTCATGCAGTATCTGGGAACACTCGGCATTCATGCCACTGTCCGGCGGACACTCGGCAGTGATATTGATGCCGCCTGCGGTCAGCTCCGGCATGAGGCTGATAAAGAACAGAAAAATTTAAGAGAGGAGTGATAGATTTGCGGTGCGCAATTGCAACAGATGTCGGCCTGATTCGTGAAGAAAATCAGGACGAAGTACTTGCAAAGGAATATCAGGGATGTATTCTCGCAGTCGTCTGTGACGGCATGGGCGGAGAAAACAGCGGCAGTCAGGCAAGTCAGCTTGCGGTTCGGGAGATATTCGACCATTTTTCGGCCGGCTATCAGCAGAGTATGGATGCGGAAGACCTCCGCGCGCTGATGCTCTCATCCGTATCGGCGGCCAATAACGTGATTTATTCTACTGCAAAAATGGATTATCAGAGCTACGGCATGGGTACGACCTGCGTGATGGCTTTTGCAGAAGCCGGCTGGCTTTCGATTGTCAATGTCGGCGACAGCAGGGCTTATCTGGTGGAAGACGGACAGATTCGTCAGCTGACCAGTGACCATACTGTCGTGAATTTCCTGTATCAGCAGGGAAAAATCGAACTCGAAGATATGGAAGACCATCCGCAGAAAAATATGCTTACCCGCGCAGTTGGTGTGGAGCGGATTGTACGGCCGGATTATTATCATATTCCATGTCGGGAAGATTTCATGCTTCTGCTTTGTTCTGACGGTCTGTCAGGCTATTGCTCCGAAGAAGAAATGCTGGACATCATGCAGAACAGCTCTTTTGCGGCAATGCCTCAGGATTTAGTGAATCTGGCATTGTCAAAAGGCGGGAGGGATAATATTTCTCTTGCCATTATCACAAATTAGTTATTTATTTTAATTTTAAAATAAAAATCAATATGGAGGCACAACGAATGGATAAGTACATTGGTAAAAAACTGGACGGCAGATACGAAATTACCGAGCTGATAGGTGTCGGCGGCATGGCGGATGTCTATAAGGCTACGGATATTATTGATAATAAAATCGTTGCCGTCAAAATTCTCAAGAGAGAGTATGCAGAAAATGAGGAATTTCTCAGAAGATTCCGCAATGAATCCAAAATGGTGGCGACACTCTCTCATCCGAATATCGTAAAAGTCTATGATGTCGGCTTTTCTGACAAATTGCAGTTCATGGTGATGGAATATATTGACGGCATTACCCTGAAAGAATATATCGACAATGAAAGAGTGCTGACATGGAAAGACTCCGTGCACTTTATCATTCAGGTGCTCCGTGCGCTTCAGCACGCACATGACAAGGGTATCGTCCACAGGGACATCAAGCCCCAGAATATCATGCTTTTTACGGACGGAACGATTAAAGTCATGGACTTCGGCATTGCAAAATCTGCAAAGGAACAGGCCTATACTGCCACTGACCAAGCCATCGGAACGGTATATTATATCAGTCCGGAACAGGCAAGGGGTGACGAAGTAGACGAAAAAAGCGATATTTACTCTGTCGGCACAATGTTCTATGAAATGCTCACCGGTCAGAAGCCGTTCGATGCCGATAAGCCCGTTTCCATCGCCGTGATGCACATGAATAATACGCCCCAGCGTCCCAGAAATATCAATCCGGATATTCCCGCAGGTCTGGAGGAAATCATTCTCCGCGCTATGGAAAAAGACCCCGAAAACCGCTATCAGACAGCCTCTGATATGATTAAGGATATTGAAAGCTTCAAGTCCAATCCGAACATGACATTCGGCTATTACAGTGACGGAGAAATCTCCGGAACATCCTCCGATAATGCTAAGACACAGTACATCGGCACGTCCTATGACGATGATGATGACTATGACGATGACGAATATGACGATAACGACTACGATGACGATGAAGATTATGACGAGGATGACGAGGACGAAGATGATGACGAGGAAGAAGATGACGAAGACGAGGACGATGAGGAGGATGACGAGGAAGAAGAAGAATCCCGTTCTCTGTTCATTCCCGTCATGACGGCTGTCACTATCGCATTCATCGTAGTTGCAGTATTCTTTATTCTGTGGCTCGTCAAGGGCGTTATCGAACAGACAGGCCAGTCTGCTAAGTACGAAATGCCGAATCTCGTAGGTATGGACTACTACGAAGCCAAAGATGCTTACACGTATCTGGATATTCAGATTAATGAAACAGAGAATTCCACTTACGAAAAAGATGTTATCTATTTTCAGGATATTGCTGTCGGTGATGCCATTTCTACCGGCCAGACCGTTTATGTTAATGTTTCTCTGGGTATCAGCATGGTGGAAGTGCCCGATGTCAAGAACTATCACTATGAATATGCCAAGAAGGTTCTCGAACAGGATGACTTCATCATCGAACAGAAATACGAAATGAGCTCCGAAGGCGTAGAAGCCTCCAAGGTTATCCGTACTGAACCTGCCGCCGGCGAAATGGCAGAAGCAGGCTCTAAAATCGTGGTTTATATCAGCCGCGGCACGGAAACCGGTAATGTTGAAATTCAGAACCTTGTCGGCGATACGCTCGAACATGCTAAGACCCTCTGCGATTATTACGGCCTGAAAGTCAACGTACAGGAAGCACCTTCCACCGAAGAAGAAAATATCGTCATTGCACAGAGTATCGATGCCGGTCAGCTCGTTCCTGCCGGTACAGAAATCACACTCACTTACAGCAACGGCCAAGACCCGACCGGTATCGTTCCGTTCTCTCTGACGCTGCCCTCCAATGCAACCGGACGTTTCGTGCTCGACTTCCTCGACAGCAACGGCACTACCATCGCATACAGCAGTACTATCAATGCGGCATTCTCCAACGGCACTGTCAATACTCCTGTTGAAGGCACAGGCACTCAGCAGATTGTTGTCATCCTGAGTAACTACGCAACCAATCAGCAGGCTGAACTCGGTGTATACAATTTCGATTTCACAAATATCTCTTATACAGCTGTCCGTGAAGACGTTCAGGGCGCATTTGAAGCTGTCGGCGGTATCAATCATCCGACAGAAGCTCCCGTCATCACCGAACCGCCTGTCATCACTGACCCGATTATCGAAACTGCCGCTCCCGCAGTGGAAGAACCGCAGGAATTCCCCTATGAACTTCCTACTGATGAGCCTATCACTGAACCGGCCGCCGCTACCGAAGCAAATACCGCTGAAGAAACTACCGAAGAAATCACAACTGATGCGGATGGTCAGGCTATCGCTGAACCGAATCCCGAAGCTCCCGAAGTATAATGGCAGAACGTGATTTTTCGGAAGCCTATATCATTATCAAATCCGTCAGGGGGCTCTACACCGTAGTGTCCCCTGACGGTGTTCTGAAAGAATGTCCTGCCAGAGGCATTCTCCGCAGAAAAGAACAAGAACCTTATGTCGGCGACTGGGTTCGGCTGGAACAGGATGTCATTGCAGAAGTGCTTCCGAGAAAAAATGAAATCATCCGTC
>JAFUWP010000225.1 GCA_017483405.1 Oscillospiraceae bacterium
AAAAGATGACAGCGAAATTGTAATTTCCATCTCCGGCATTTTCAAACAGTTGAAGCGTTTTCTGGCGATATGGCTGGTTGTTGCGGTAATTATAGGAGTACTGACCCCCATCTGTTACGGAATTTTTAATTCTAAAGAACAGAAAAAACTGTCAGCTGTCATCAGTTTTACCTACAGCGGTATTGAAAACGGCAAAGCCCCTGACGGAAGAACATTTGATGTCAATACAGTAAAGAATCCGACTGTCATTGAAAATGCTCTGCTGACTATGGGCGAGGATATGACCGAACTGGAAGCCATCCGTCAGGGTATCTATATCGAAGGTATTGTTCCGGATGATGTCATTGATAAAATCACAATGTACAAAACCATCTATGACCAAGGCAGTTTGACTGCCGGCAAGGAAATGCTGGATGTCAAAGTCTATCCGACACAGTTCGTAGTTTATTTCGATTATTCCAATACTACTTTTGACGGCCAGAGAGCTGTAGAATTATTAAATAATATTCTGTATTCTTACTCCGATTATTTCTTTGAGAAATATGGTTTCAACGAAGCACTGGGAAGTTCCGTCAATGCACTGGACTATACAGAATATGACTACTCTCAGGCAATCGATGTCTTTGATTCTGCACTTTCTACATTACAGGATTATGTATCTTCACTTTCTTCCAAAGACAACAGCCGTTTCCGTGCATTGTCTACAGGCTATACTTTCTCTGACCTGTCGGAATCCATTGCTACCATCCGTGATGTTGACCTTGATGTCATTTCTTCTTATATTACAGTTCACGTTGTTACCAAAGATAAAGATACTCTGCTTGCTTACTACAATTACAGAGTCGAAAATTTACAGCGTCAGAAAAAAATTTCCGAAGATGAACTCAAAACCGTAGCAGAAGCCATTGAACAGTATGAAAAAGATACTATCATCATCTACGGTGAAAAACAGGATACTTCTCAATATACAGAAGCATCCGAAGAATATGACAGCTTGATTAACAGAAAAATCTCCGCACAGAAAGCTGTTTCCAACTGCGCACAGCAGATTGATAAGTATCAGAAAAGAATTTCTGAACTCAACAGCGGTGTCATTGCATCCAAAGCAAAAGCACAAAAAGTAGAAGAAGATTTAGCTAACTTAAGCCAAAAAGTAAGCAATCTGCTTGAACTGGTCAACCAGACAGCAGATGAATATTATGAAACAATCTATCTTGCTAATGCTTATAATATTTTAGTTCCGGCTGATACTTCCGGCTTAATTACATTAAAGAGCATCATCAAGGCTGTACTTCCGATTTGGCTTATTTTGGAAGGACTCATCTTTGTACTTTACCTCGGTATTGCCTTTGTCTGCGCTGTCGTTCATGAAACCAAAGCTAAAAATGCTCTGAAAAACAACAGCACTCCGGAAGTTACTGATTCTGCTCCGGCTGTTCAGGCAGTTGTTCCTGAAAATGCTGAAACAGCTAAATCTGAAACATCTGATTCTGAAGAAAAATAAATTTTTAATCAAAAAATCACAGTCCGCAAGGGCTGTGATTTTTTTGATTTTACTTTTCAAATATTTCACTGAACTGTTCCAGAAGTGCATCTGCAATGATTCGGCATCCTTCATCATCCGGATGTCCGCCGTAAAGCGATTCGGCAGGATTATCCGGATTTTCCAGCAGAATTGCCCAGTCAAAGAAAGCACATCCGGTTTCTTCTGCGATGACCGGTATCCGAGCATTGACTTCCGTACGGATGGTTTCTGTCGATTCATCGAAGTTAAACGGCGGAAGGTTGAACAGAATTATCTGACAATCAGCCTTCTGTAATTCCTCAATCAGCATTCTGAGCCAGTTTTCGATTTCATCCGCAGAACTTGCATTTCTCTGGCCATACTGCCCGACAGCCAAATCATTCGTTCCGAATGCGAGTGTCACAATATCAGCATTCTTGGCGCGTTCGAGCCAGTTTCCGCATAATACGGCATCACTCGCCCTTGCATAGCCACAGCCAATATTCCAGACGGCATACTCACTCCCCAGACGCTCGGAAAGCTCCGAAACCCAGAAATTCTGCTCATAAGCAGTCGTTTCCGCACCCTGCGTGATGGAATCCCCGAAACAGGCAATTTTCTTCCTGACGTTCCGATTCGTTCCGATAAGCTGAGGTGCTGGCACATCCATATTATATTCCAGTATGCCGTCTTCTTTCAGAATATAGGAATAGGCAAGCTCTGTCATTCTGATACAGGGAATATCCTCGCCGTCAAGTGTCCATTCCCACACAAGATATTTTCCCTCCGGAACATCGAGCGTAACAGCATCACTCCGGAAGGTTTCATCCGGTGAAACGGATTTTTCCGGACTGCCGTCAAAGGTAATTTCTACAGGTTCTGAATCATCATCCGCATCCGGAGAAGATGCCGTCCAGACATGTGCATTCAGAATCTGATACGCTCCGCCGGATTTGCCGGCATAGGAATATCTGCCCCGCTCCCATGTGGAATCGACCGTATTTGAGAAATAAAAGCAATACTCCAGTTCTCCGGATTCTTCTACAGGAAAATATGTCCGGAACGTGACACCGCCTTTTGCATCCGTCATATAGTTATTACCCGTTGAAATCACTGTATTTGAAACATAATCATCAAACAGATTTTTCTGTACTTCCGCGGGAGCTGTTTCGGATTCCGTCTGTATCTCGGTGAGTACTTCCGTCTGTGCCTGTGTTTCCGATACTTTCTGAGAAGTTTTCTCCTGCGCCGTTCCGGAACATGCCGTCATCAGGAGCATGGAACAGAACAGCATCATACTGATTATTTTTTTCATACACATCTTCCCTTCTGAACTATTTGCTTTTATTATATCAGATTCCGGATTTTCTGTCAATAAAAATAAAAAAACTATGGACAAACTTCCGGAAATATGTTATACTGAAACTATCAGAAAGGAGTGTTTTCCATGCAGACAGATGCAAATTTTTCTCACTATCCGAAATGTCAGGTCATGATGCGCAGTATCAAAAAACATAATTCTGTCCGGCTGGTCATGGCACTGATACTGCTTTTTCTGAATATTCCTGTTACAATTACACCTCTGGCCACCCGATACGGAATTATTTTTGTGATTTTCGCTCTGCTCTACACGGCTGGTGTATTTATTTCTTTTCTGTTTGCCGTTCCGGAAACACCAAAATTCTGCATTATTCCAGCAATATTGATTTTTCTTGGAATTCTCAGCGAATGGATTGCTTTTCCGATAGCTTTGCTGATGCTTCTGTCTCTGGCATGGGTTGTGCCGGATTATAAAAAATTGAAATGGCTGAAAGAACAATCCGGTTATCCGCAGTTCAGCGAACGGTTTGACGAACAGATGCAGAAACTCGGAAAAGGCTATCAGCCTGAACATCATTTCGACCACATCCATGACGCGCAGATGAAAGATGCTTTTGAAGAAACTCCTGCCGAAGAATCTCCCAGTTCCGCACAGAATATCGAAATGCCTGACGTTCCGGAAATTCCCGAAAGGCCTGATTTTTATGAATGATACTTCCCATTATGGAAAATGCCGCGAAATTCTGCGGAAAATTCAACGTCATAATACCGCCCGTACTGCCATATCTATTGTATGTCTTATCCTGAATTTCTGGTATGTTATGATTATCACAACCGAACAATCTGGAATCCTGACAACTGTATTCGCAGTCATCTATACGCTGGAACTTCTGATTGCTTTGCTTTTTTCTTCTCCGGAACATCCCCGAATCAGCCTGATTTCCGCAGTGCTGATTCTATTCGGCATGATAAGTGAATGGCTTGAACCATCATTCGGCATTGTCTTTCTGATACTTCTGATAATCATCATTCCGGACAGAAAGAATTTGAACTGGGTGAAAGAACAATCCGGCTATCCGTATTTCAGCGAATATCTTGACGAAAAATTACAGAATTCACAAAAAGAATATCAGCCGGAACATCTTCCGGAATCCGTTTCCGGAGAAAATATGCCAGAACTGACAGACATACCGCCGGTTAAAAAATTCACCGGCACAAGAACCGGCTCTAATATGCCGGAACTTCCGGAATTTTCAGAAAGGACTGACTCCCATCATGCATGATACTTCCCACTATGACAGATGCCGTACGCTGATGAATGTCCACAAAACACATCATCAGAAAAGAGTGATTATTTTTTCACTTCTGGCACTGATGAATATGTATTTTTCCATTACTCTGCCGATTACCCATAATCTTACTCTGCTTTACGGAACGGCCGCTTATGGCCTGATATTCGGATTTTTTTCGATTCTGTATTCCGCCGGTATTCTGGCACTGGTGTTCTTCGGCACTCCGGAAAAGCCGAAACTTCTGCTTTTATCCGGACTGCTGACCATTCTCGGCATCATCCTCGGCGTGGTGAATCTGCTTATCGGCATCTGTATGCTGATTGTCTGCATCTCGCAGATTCCCGATTCCAAACAAGCCCTCTGGATTCAGAAACAGGAAGGCTATCCGTATTTTAATGAACGATTTGACGAACAAATGCAGTATTTCGGAAAAGATTATCAGCCCGACCATGCGCTTGATACTCCCCATAACTCCGAAATGCTCGATATGCCTGAACAAGGTGCTCCGGATTTTACCGTCAGTCCTAAAGACGAAATGCCCGAAATTCCGGATATTCCTGATGATATACTATAATCATAAATTAATCAAGAAAGGATTTTTATACTATGAAAATGAGAAAATTAATGGCATCCCTGACCGCAGGCACACTCACTGCCTGCATGATTTCTTCCCTTACGGCATCCCCCGAAGAAGAACAGATTCAGAAACTCCGCGTCATGCCGTTAGGCGATTCGATTACAGACGGATTTACACAAGACCCTGTTAACGGCTATCGCCTGACGCTC
>JAFUWP010000226.1 GCA_017483405.1 Oscillospiraceae bacterium
AGGAAGAAATGCAGAGATTGAACAGCCTGCCCGAAACTATCAATCAAAATCAGTTATTATTCGGGATTAATCAGGGGTGTACGTTCGAGAAGCTCCGAATCGAACATATACAGGAGATTGCAGAACTCAATCTTGATGGTTATGCTGTCGGCGGACTGGCGGTCGGCGAACCGACTTCCGAAATGTATCGGATTCTGGATGCTGTCGTTCCGTACATGCCGGCCGATAAGCCGAGATATTTAATGGGTGTCGGTACGCCGTCCAATATCATCGAGGCAGTCGCAAGAGGGATTGACATGTTCGACTGCGTTATGCCGACCAGAAATGCCCGTCATGGTACTATCTTCACATGGGCTGGTATGCGACACATGAAGAATCTGACCTATCAGACCGATTCGCGCCCGATGGATGAAGAATGCGATTGTCCGGCCTGCCGGAACTTTTCGAGAGCGTATGTCCGCCATCTGTTCAAGGCGAATGAGATGCTCGCCGGAAGATTAACCGTCATTCATAATCTGTATTTCTACAACACGCTGACCGAGAAAATCCGTGATGCGCTGGATAACGGTACATTCGAGGCATTCCGCGCCAAGTATTCCGAAATGCTCGCGAAAAAAGCTCCTGATGATTAATTTTAATCAATAGCAGAAAGGGTTTTTATCTATGAATTTTCTCGAAATCCTGCTGACTGCGGTCGGCCTGTCGATGGATGCCTTCGCGGTATCGGTCACAAACGGATTATGCTGTACCAATCTCCGGAAACGGCAGTCTCTCCGGATTGGCCTATGTTTCGGATTGTTTCAGGGCATCATGCCCCTGACCGGATTCTTTCTGGGGAAGGCTTTTGAAAGCTATATCACGGCATTTGACCATTATATCGCCTTGATTTTATTAGGCTATATCGGCGGAAAAATGATTTATGATGCCGTTCAGGAATCCAAACAGGATGCGCCGGAAGCTTATGAACTGACTGTCAGAACTTTGATATTACAGGGCATCGCAACCAGTATCGATGCGCTGGCAGTCGGCGTGAGTTTCGCCGCGCTGGCGAATATCAATATTTTTTCCGCCGCCGCCGAAATCGCCGTGATTACCTGTATGTTATCGCTGATTGGTGTCCGGTTCGGCAAAAAGTTCGGCACAAAGCTCGGAAGTCGGGCACTCCTGACAGGCGGTGTGATTCTGGTGTGTTTAGGCATCAAAATTTTTATCGAACATGTATTTTTTCAGTAAATTATATTATCAGAAGGAGATTTTTTATTATGAATCTTGAAGTACGTCACGCAAACCTGAACGATTTGGCAACCCTTACCGAAATCGAAACTATCTGTTTTCCGGCATCAGAAGCCGCCGATGCCGAAAAAATCAAAAGCAGAATCGAAGCCTTTCCGGAAGGCTTTTCCGTTCTGACCGGTGATGAGAAAATTATCGGCTTTATCAACGGCATCCGTTCGGAATCCGCCGTGCTGACTGATGAGATGTTCGAGAATGCAAATCTGCATGACAGGAACGGCAGTTATCTGATGATTCTGAGCCTTGCCGTTTCGCCGGAATTCCGCGGAAAAGGCTACGGAAAACTTCTGCTCCGGCATATAACCGAATGCGCATGGGAAGAACATCTCAAAGGGGTCACGCTCACCTGCAAGCCGGAACTTGTCGGATTTTATGAAAAATCCGGTTTCCGGAATCACGGCAAATCCGATTCCGTTCACGGCGGTTTCGAGTGGTACGAAATGCGGAAAACTTTCTGAAAGCTTTACTCAAAAAATCAAGAAATCTGATGAATTTTATGCTATCATATACTTATAGTAAGCTTACTGAAAATTCAGGAAAGGAGAAATCCCTATGATGCAGAATTCTAACAGATTTATGATTTTTATGGATGCGCTGGATTTTATCGAACATCACCTGACGGATGAATTCACGCAGGAAGATATTGCCAATGCCTGTTACTGTTCGCTGTCGAGCCTGCAAAAAATCTGGAAAGCCTGTACGCATACCAGCGTGAAAGAATACATCTCTAAAAGACGGCTCACCCTCGCCGGACGCGATATGCGCAGTCAGCATCTCTCCGTGCTCGATACCGCGATGAAATACGGCTACAACTCTCATGAAGTCTTTACCAGAGCATTCACGAAAGTATGGGGTGTTTCTCCCTCGAAATTCCGGAAAGAGTGGAAGGGTGACTGCACACTGTACCCGAAACTCAATCCCGCCTATCTGGAAGGAGATGTTATCATGAATAACGCAAAAAATAATATCAAGAAATTCGATGTCAGTGAATTCTATGACTATCTCAGAAGTCAGGCCGGAACGTATGTGCTCTGCTTCGATGTCGTCAACCTTATGCCGATTAACGAAAACCTCGGCAGAGAAGCCGGAGATAAGGTCATTCTCGAATCGTTCCGCAGAATCAACGAATCCGCCGGAGAAAACATGCTCTGCCTGCGCATGGGCGGTGATGAGTTCGTCATGATTACCGAATCCGCCGATAAAGAAAAAGTGACAGCCATCGCGCAGGATGTACTTTCCCATAACGGCGAAACAACTCCCTATCCGGACGGCGAAGTAGCCGTTTCGCTCCGGTGCGGTGTGATTGTGATTCAGAATCATCTGAAATATTCCGTCCTCTGCGAAGATTTCAATAAAGTTCTGGATAAGGCCAGAGCAACCGGAACTATCGCATTTTCCGAAACCTGATAAAAATACCCTCACGGAACATTCCGTGAGGGATTTTTCATGCCTGAACCGGTTCGGGAAGAATATGATTATCCAGATTCGAGACTTTCTTCTGATAGATTTTTTTCAGCAGAACCGCGCCGACTATCGCCGTGCCGAGTTCGGCAATCAGGAAGGCCGTCCAGACAAGCCATGTTCTGCTGGGATTCTGCTTCGCGATGTGCGCAAATAACAGGATAAACGGGAAAATAATTATCAGCTGGCGCAGAAGTGAAATCACCAGCGATTCGATACCGCCGTCAAGTGCCTGATATATCCCCTGAAAGGCGATATTCATTCCGGCAAACAGGAAACTCAGCGAAATCAGATGCATCGCACTGATGAATAATTTCGCCGTTTCGCCGTTCATGCTGAATAAGTCCGCGAACGCACCGGCTGAGAATTCTGCAATCAGTGTTCCGGCGACCATCAGGACGGCAGTATCAATCAGGCCGAACTTGATGCCATCGCGGATTCTGTTCCGGTTGCCTGCGCCGTGACTGAACGCGATAACCGGTGTGATGGCATCGCGAAGCCCGAAGGCCATAAACAGCACAAACTGCTGAATCTTGTAATACATCCCGTAAGCCGTCTGCATCGGAACGCTGATTTTCACAAAGATGATATTCAGTCCGTAAGTCATGAACGACATCAGTGCCTGCGCGATAATCGCCGGCAGGCCTATCTGATAGATTTCCCTGATAATCTGCCAATCGGGTTTCAGATAACCAACAGCATTCGGAATTTGTTTATTAATCCGGAAGTGGAAGAAAATGCCTAATCCGGCGGAAACTATCTGCCCGATGACAGTCGCAGTTGCCGCGCCTTTCACACCGAGTTCCGGACAGCCGAACCAGCCGTAAATCATAATCGGGTCGAGGATGATGTTCACAACTGCACCGGCAATCTGCGCAATCGTGGAGTAAAGCGAATTTCCCACCGCCTGCAATAATTTTTCGGCAATCGAGAACAGCACAATCCCGAACGAACAGATACAGCAGATTCTTAAATAGGATACCGCCATTTCCAGCGTCAGCGCGCTGGTTTCCGCCGATGCCTGCGACATCACATAAGGTTTCACCCCGAAGATACCGAACATCACAAACAGAATGAAAAGCACTCCGGCCAGAAAGAACGCATTTCCGGCGGTTTTGCCGGCTTTTTCGGAATTCTTCTGTCCGAGACATTTCGAGACAAGCGCATTCATGCCGACTCCCGTCCCGATGCCGAATGCTACCATCAGCATCTGCGCCGGAAAGACCAGTGTCAGGGCATTGGCGGCATCCGCGCCGGTATCTTTCATATTCGAGACGAACGCGCTGTCGATGATGTTATAGACTGCCTGCAAGACCATCGAGAGAATCATCGGTGTCCCCATGTTGAGCAGTAATTTCGGGACAGGCA
>JAFUWP010000227.1 GCA_017483405.1 Oscillospiraceae bacterium
GCTGATAACGAGATTCGGCTTGACTGCCGCAGAAACGGGCAGATTCATCGGCAGAACGACAAGCATCAGTGCGCTTGTCATGACAGCGAGTGTTTTGTGTTTCATACAATAATTTCCCCTTAAAATAAATTTATTTTAAATTCTGAAACGAATCAGAATTTAAGAATCTGTATAGAAAAGAATATAATCCTGTTCATTGAATGTAAACGAGATAACAGTATTTTTCTCGAATTGATAAGGAAGCTTATCAGCAGTATATTCCCCCCGTACAACATGCCCGTCTTTTGCAATTGTTTCTGATATTTTACGAAGTTCGAGATATTCCGGCTCAATTAAAAAGCATTCTTCCTCACCGTTATGATAAAATTTAGCTTCTGTAATAAAAGAATGCGGGTCAGTTGGATAAATCACAAATGTTGCAGATTTATCTTTTGTTTGATGAGTACCAGATATATCTTCAGGCTTTTTATATAAAATTGAAACACCTGCTAGGACTATTAAGAAAATCAATTGATAAATTACAAACGCTTTAAATGCAAATTTAAGTAAGTTTTTTGCAACTTTATTCCATGAGATTGGTTGCTTCTGAGGGTATATTTTACGGCAGTTTTTAAGCGATGCACCTGCTTCATCGGAAATATAAATCTTGGCTGATTTTGATAAATCATTTTCTGAAAATTTTTCTGTATGAATCAGTCGAATGATTTTTTCAGCATTGTGAGCAGAATCATCTGTTTCGAGCCATAAGCCTAAGACTGTACCAGAAAGATAATCATAACCATTATCTTTTACTTGCTGATTGGTATATTCTTCAATACGTTCCGGGAGCGTATAGCGAATATCTAAATCAGGATTTTGCATTTTCTTAGCATCGAGAGTAATAATAATTGTCTGCATAAAAACAGTCCTTTTATTTTTTGAGCAGAGCTATTTTCATGAATATCCAGTCATAGATATTGAGGATATTATCATGATTGACATCGGAAGCGGACGGATTCGCGACGGATTTTCCGGAGAGAAGCCATTTCTGGAGGGCGATAACATCAAGCAGATTAAAGTTTCCGTCATTGGTGACATCCATTTCGATTGCAGAAACTTCCGGCGCAAGATAGCCGTAGAAGGCTAATTCATTGAAATCTCCTCCGCCCTTGACGATTCTGAGCGTATCGACCGGAATGCTGTCGGCAGTCAGTTCGATATTTCTGGACATGTAAGAGCCTAAATCATTCGACCAGAGGAGGGTATTGGTAGCATCATCATAGATTTCGATACTGCCTGTACCGTAAGTATCAAAGATGCCGAATCCGGTCAGGATATATTTCTTATCGAGCTTGACGATTCCGGTAATATTCGAGGCATTGACATTGGTTTCCGGAGTTTTGAGCGCGCCTGTATCGCTGTAGATGAATTCCGGCATAGAATCGGGTTCATCGAACATTCTCTCGAACTGATTCGGCTTGTTATCTTCGGTAACTTCGAGGGAAACCGGCGCGATGTATCTGCCTTTTCCGTTGATGACAGTCTGTTCCGAGCCGGAGAATTTCACGAATACAGGAGTTTCGGAAACATCGACAGAAACAGCATTTTCTTCTGTTCCGTCCGTACGGAGAACACCGTCATTGAAATACAATCTGGAAGTAACGCCCTCTGCATAAGTGCCTAATTCTGTTTGATAAGCATAGCCGAAATTTCCGGCATTGAGGGAATAATTTTTAATGACTTTATCGTCTGAGGTAGGCGACCAGAGACAATGAATTTCATCGCCGGTGATTCTGTCCTTAAAGATATAATCCTTGACTTCATTGGTAGAATTATCGCGGATGAAATCGGCATTTTTGAGCATGTTTGTCATACCGGCGGTATAATACCAAGCGAGTTTCTTGCTCCATTCGCCCTTTCCGGTAGTCAGTCCGGAATTATAGTAGACACCTTCGCCCTCATCGCGGAGCTGGAATTTTGTCATTCTGTCGACACCTGCGCCAATGCTCATCAGATACGTTCTTGCAACTCTCTGCGCGTATCTTAACTGATACAAATCATTATTGTGATTATCGATGCCTTCGGATTCGCAGTCACCCATAGGGACTTCAAATTCGGAAATCCAGAGTTCTGTATCGGGAGCATTTTTGTCAATCCAGTTCTGGATTTGTCTGATTCGTTCCGTAAAGGTGGAATCTTCCGGATTATAGGTTTCCGCGCCTGTATGGATATTGATAATATCGACAGCGAATTTTTTATCTGTCCGGTGATAGCTGAACCAGAGTTTCATCTGGTCGAGATACTCGATAAAAGATGCTGTATTGAGCATACCGCCCATCGCGAGCTTGAAATTCGGGTCAGCAGTTTTGACACCGGCATTCGGGATAGTACCTTCATGACCATCATAATCGGCGGAGCACATAGCGGCCAGTTCGGACGGAGAGAAGAAATTTGCTTTTCCGCTCCAAGTTTTATTAGGTTCGTTAGAATTTTCGAGAGCGTTCAGTAAATTCAGGCCGGTTTTAAGTTCAGAATTATCCGAAACATTCAGAGTAGAAACATCAATATTCTGATTATTTCCATAACGAGCCGCCACCTGATAGAAAGCCTGTGCATGAAGGGTATAGCTTATCGGGTCGAGGGTATCTGCGCCGGACGGAACGGGAATTTCCGGAGGTTTTTCGCCGGAGATGTAAGTACTTCCGGCCTGAAAACAGGGAATCACGCTGATATTCTGCGCTTTGAGGGCGGAATAATAGCTGTCCATATCGCCCCATGTGCCCTGCGTGAATTTGATTTTGCCGTTATCATCATAGAGCCAGTTGAAATTATGATATTCTCGGATATTTCCGCCTGCCATCATGGCGGACATAGGGTCATCAATAAAGGCATTGAAGCCAATTCTCTGACCGGCGGAGAGATTTGTTTTCGGGAGGGAGGCAGGAGAGGGGGCATCATAAGCTTTCTGCGCATCGGATAATTCCGAAGTTTTATAGCCGTAAATAGCAAGTTCGCTGACACCGCTGTCACCGGCAGGGGTGGAGAATCTCAAATATCTGGTTTCGCGGGGGTTCTCGAATGTGATACCTCTCCAAGCCTGATACCAATCTGTCTCGAACGTGCCGATTTCCTTCCAGCTGAACGGTTCGCCGTCCTGAACCGTCCATGTCTGAACGCCGTTGGTATCCAAGAAACAGAGACCAGTAATAACATAATTTGCACCGAGGTCGATAAAGAACGTATCATCGCCGAATTCAGCCTGATAATTTGGTTTCCAGTTCTGATTCTTGATTGTCTGTTCCCAGATTTCCGCAGAAACGCTGGTATTTTCAGGAGATTCTGGTACATAATCCTGCTGATTGAAAAGCACATCGGCAGAATTGAGATAATCCGCACCGAGATAGACAAGATTCTCATCATGAATTTTGAATTCTGAAGCATCCAGTTTTGAAGAAGTTTCCGCCTTAGCCGGAATCGACATCGGGACAGCACCGGCAAAGAGTAACAATGCGGTCAGAAATGCAGTTGTTTTTTTGTACATAGAAGAAATACCTCCGTTCTGTTTGATATTACTTTTATTATACAACTTTCCGGAAGAATCTGCAATAAAATTTCTGTAAAATTTATTTTTATAAAAAGAAAAATTCAGAAACAGTTTTGAATACCGTTTCTGAATTAGAATTTAAGTGGAGCATACGGGGGTCGAACCCGTGACCTCTACACTGCCAGTGTAACGCGCTACCAACTGCGCTAATGCCCCGTCTGGTATGTTATTATTATACTATAAAAAATTGGATTTGTCAAGAGAAAAATCAGAAAAAATTCAGAAAACTATTGACATTTTATAAGAAATCAGCTAAAATAATATCAGAAAAGGAGATGAGACGTATGCAGTATTTATATTCCGGAGAAGAATCCCTTCTCGAACTGCTCGCAGAACATCTGAAAGCGGATGATTTAGGGGATATGCCCAATATCGAGACGAAAACCCTCGGCGGTGAAGTCTGGTGGGATACGCTGATGAATGTCAACGGCTGGAAGTTACAGGTGCATAAAATCGGCGGAAATGCCCGTATTCTCGACCCGAACAATGTCCGTAAGGCATGGGGTTCGCGTTCGGCTATGGAAGAAAAACTCAAGAGAATCACTTCGGAAGCCTTTTTACAGGCCGGTGATGTGATTGGTGTCAAAAGGGGCATCTATGAGCATTATGCTATTTATATCGGGGATGATAAAGTCATTCACTATGCCGCCGAAAACGGCGACTTTGAAGGCAGTGCCGTGACCGTACATGAAGCCCCGATGAGTGAATTTCTCCGAGGAAATTCTTCTTTCTTCTTTATCAATTTTCCGGATAAGAACGGCAGATTTGAAAAAATTTATACCAACACCGGAGAAGGCGTTTTTTCCAGAGTCGGCGATTCAGGTGAATTACAGCAGATTCTGACAGGCTGTCCGGATTATCATCTGTACACGCCGGAAGAAACTGTCGAACGTGCTAAGAGTCGTCTGGGCGAAAGCAAATATGATTTAGCGGTCAATAACTGTGAGCATTTTGCATTCTGGTGCAAGACGGGATTATCGGATTCTCATCAGGTGAATAATGTCATCAACGGGATTGCGAATGCAAGAACGGCACTTTCAGTGCTTTCTGATATTCTGAATATCGTTCCGAATGCATAAAAAAGAACCTCCTGCAAGCCGAAAAGCTTGCAGGAGATTTTTATTCAGATAAATCAGAATTGATTTAAAAAAATTATACAGAGCATTCCAAAGAATCAATCACCCAA
>JAFUWP010000228.1 GCA_017483405.1 Oscillospiraceae bacterium
CAATTACCTCTCTCTAGAAATAAATTTATTCGACAGATTTCACCGCGCCCATGAATACAGGCAGATGCGTATCTGTATCGACAATCATATAAACAAACGGTCTGTCGAGAATGACTGTTTCATTTATCTCAGCCTCAGACTCAAGTGTTTCCTCCACAGCAGTGACAGCGGCGGCTTTTGTACCGCTCTCGAATACTTCGATATGCGTCTTGTGAAGAACATTGCTGATATATAACAAATCGCCGAATTCTTCGGACATATTCGAGAAATCTGCTCCCTCGGTAAATGCTGTCGGCATACCCATTTCAGAAAGCGCATCATTCAGGGAGATACTGTAATCATAACTGAATTTCGGAATTCCGGCGGCAACGGATTTCGTTTCGGGATTAGAGAGCATTTTCTGTAAGGAATCGGCAGTCAGGCCGGAAATATATTCATCAACAGTAATTCCCTCATTCGGGAGAATTCCTGCAAAGGCATATCGTCCGCCCTCGTAATATTTATACAATCCGGATGCATTTGCATCTGAAAGATAGGCCGATTCTGCATCATGGCCGTCAGAATACATCATGCTGACTTTCTGAATTGTGCCGTCTTCTTTTGTGAAATCGCACTTTCTGACATCGAACTGTGTATAGCCTCTGCTCCATTTTGCATCGAATGTAACCGCGTTGATTAAATACATCATGACAGCTTCATCAATCGGCTGAGACGGGTCGAGCAGTTCCGTAATCATTCTGTCAGTCTTGTTGCTGACCCAGTTATTAATATCCGTGATGGAAGTATCATTGAACGGCGCACTGAACGCATCGGCGGAATAGTAATCCGCATTGACCTTGAGGAAATCCGGCTTGATGGCAGAACCGAACCAATCGCGGTACCAGATAGAATTTGCTGTGGAAACTTTGCATTTTTCATCATCCGGCTGAGTGGTTCTCTGGGTATAGAGATACTGATTGAGTTCTTCCAGCGGAATTCCGCCGAAAGTCTGTTCCATTTCGGAGCGTGTATCTCCTGCTGTGCCGTTGGCAGTCATGGCGAGTGCCTGCATCACGGAATAAGGCGATACCAGAATATTTTCATCGGGAGATTCTTTTTCAGCTTTCTGGGACACTTTCTGGAACAGATTCAGATAGAATCCTGTCTGTGCGGCGGTGAAAGCATCATCAGCGGATTTTCCTTCGACAGCATCGGATTTCACGGATTTGCTGAGATATTTCACATCAGCACTGAGCTGTTTGTCGCTGGCTTTTTCAAGAATGCCCACAATGGTTTTCATGATAGCAAGCGAATCGAAAGAATCTACTGAACCGTCTTTGTTAGCATCGGCGGCGATACTTTGGAGCGTATTCAGGGTTTCCTTTCCGAGAATGGCTTTATTCAGGGTGATAACATCCAGAATATCAAGAGTGTCATCGAGTGTGACATCTCCGGCCTTGATTTCGACCTCCATCTCTGTTTCAGTAGGCATTGAATTGCTGTTCAGGAAATAATAATTTATATCACACAAATCGGAAAAGCCCTGCTCGTTGCAGTAGGTTTCAACAGCATCCGGAGAAGCGTCATATACGCGAACATCCAGATAAAATCCTTTGATATGCCCGTCAGTATCATTTCTCGACCGAATCGTTACACTTCCGTCAATGCCTTTTTCGCTCATGAATTGCTGAATCTGTTCGCGAGCTTCGCGCACGGGAGGAATGGTGCTGATGTCCATCGCATAAGTAAAGCTGAAATCAAATTGATAGGCTTCTGTAAAGCCCTGTTCTTCGCAGTAGGCCAGAATTTCATCAGCGATTTCCTGCGTGGTTGCACATATCTGGAACGTATCAGCAGGCATATATACAAAATGCATGGAAGTGCCTGAAACGCCTGTATCTAATTCCTGATTTTTTGCATCAATGAACTGTTGAATCTGTTCTTTGGCGTTCGTGAAAGCCGCAAATTCTTCTTCGGAAGGTTCAGGGAACACTTGTTTTTCGGAGTTCACATAATAATACAGTATTGTATATTTATCCTGAAACTTTCTGGTTTTGCAGAATCTTTCAATGAGTTTCTTATGACTGTAGAACTTCTCTCTGTTCCCGATAGTGATATAAATCGTATTGGTTTCTTCGTCACAGCTGACAGAACTGCCTAATGAGATTTTTTCAGACTTCATGTACGATGTAATCCAATCGCAGTCTTCCTGAATCTGGGAGATTTCAGCTTCTTCGGAGACAGCAGAAGGGATTTCCGCATCTTCGGCGAAAGCCGTCATACTGATGCCCGTCTGGAAACAGAGCAGTAAAGCGGTCAGTCCTGCAAAAATTCTGTTTTTTTTCATAACAATCACCTCATAATAAAATTTTGATAGATTTATTTACTGAATGGATTTCACCGCGCCCATGAATACAGGCAGATGCGTATCCATATCGACAATCATATAGACAAACGGTCTGTCGAGGGTAACAGTTCTGTAATCTTCAATCAGCGCATTGCCGCAAAGTTCAACAGCTGTAACAGCCGCCGCGCGAGTGCCTTCTTCTGCCACCTCAATATGCGTTTTGTGAACAACACTTCCGATAGAAAGATTTCCGTTTATATCGCTGATTTCTGCCATTCTGCTGAAATCTGCTGACTGGGAATCAAATGCCTCGTTCATGCCCATGCTCATGAGAGCTTCATTCAGAGTAATATCATAATCATAGCTGAATTTCGGCAGTTTGGCATACGTAACGATTTCAGTCGGATGAGAGAGTGTTTCCTGTAAGGAATCGGCAGTCAGGCCGGAAATATAGGCATCAACAGAAACATCCTCATTCGGGAGCAGTGCCGCGAAAGCATATCTTCCGCCGGAATAGGATTTATAGAATCCTGTTGCCTGTTCATCTTCCAGATAATAGCATTCTTCGGAACTCATCATGCTGACTTTCTGAACACTGCCGTCCCATGCGGTGAAATCTTTTTCAAAAACGGAATATTCTCCTGTATACGGCTGTGCCCACTTGGCATCGAACGTCACGGCATTGATTAAGTAAAGCATCGTATTCGCAGAAATAGGCATTTCAGGATTGAGAAGCTGAGTAATCATCCGGTCGGTCTTGTTGCTGACCCAGCTGTTAATATCCTTTGCTGTAGATTCATCAAACGGCGCACTGAACGCATCAGCAGAATAGTAATCTGCATTGACTTTCAGGAAATCCGGCTTGATGGAATTTCCAAACCAGTCACGATACCAGATAGAATTTGCGGTTGAAACTTTGCATTTTTCGGTATTCGGCTGATTGGTTCTCTGGGTGTAGAGATACTGATTGAGTTCTTCCAGCGGAATTCCGCCGAGGGCCTGTTCCATTTCGGAGCGTGTCTGACCGTCTGCGCCGTTGGCAGTCATGGCGAGTGCCTGCATCACGGAATAAGGCGATACTAGAATATTTTTATCAGGAGTTTCCTGTTCAGCGTTCTGGAAGATATTCAGATAGAATCTTGTCTGTGCGGTGATGAACGCATCATCAGCGGATTTTCCTTCGACAGTATCGGATTTTACGGCTTTGCTGAGATACTTCACATTAGGGCTTAACTGTTTATCGCTTGCCTTTTCAATCAGGCCAACGATAGCTTTCATGATAGCAAGCGAATCGAAAGAATCTATCGAACCGTCCTTGTTGGCATCTGCGGCGATATTCTGGAGTGCGTTCAGATTTTCCTTTCCGAGAATGGCTCTGTTCAGTGTGACAACATCCAGAATATCGAGAGTCTCATCAAGGGTCACATCTCCGGCGAGAACAGAAATTCCTAGTCCGGATTCGGTCAAATCTGTTTCCTCTTGATTATCGGACAACAGACTAGTCTCCGTTGGAAAGGTATATTTTTCTGTAAATCCCATTTCTTTGCAGTATTGCATAAGCTGATTATACTGTTCGTTTGCTTCATCAGAACCTTCATCAAGATGTATCCAAATAGCATAGTCGTACACATCAGTACAGGAAAGATGATACAGATTGTTTTCCACAATGAAATTCTCAACCTGCCGGAGGGTTTGCTCAAGGTCCGTGAAAAAATCCGTCTGAACAGAAGTTTCTGTTTCTTCGGCGAAAGCCGTCATGCTGATGCCTGCCTGAAAGCAGAGCAGTAAAGCGGTCAGTCCTGCAAAAATTCTTGTTTTTTTCATAATAATCACCTCGTAATAAATTTAAGATTTATACCAGCCCGACAATCATTTTCATGATTACGAGCGAATCGGATGCATCTATATTTCCGTCATGATTGACATCAGCGGAAAGTTCCTGAATATTCGATAACTTTTCTTTGCCGAGAATTGCCCTGTTGAGCAGTATCACATCCAGAACATCAACATTATCATCAAGAGTGACATCCCCAGCTCTGATAACCGTATCCAGCGCACAGATTTCAGAGCTTTCCTGTTCTTCGGGAATTTCCCCCATGAAGATGATTTCACAGTGTTCTGTCAAACCTTCGGAGATGCAGTATTCCTGAACGAACCGGAATTCTTCTTCGGTTTCGGGGGAATCATCTTCTTTATAAATGAGAATATAGCTTGAGCCGTCTTCGCGCCAGATACAGTTATATCTGATGTGTGTGATATTTTCATTCTCATCGAAGAAATTCCGAAGAATATCTTCTGTCCAAGCGGCGGCCGGAAGAATCCAGTCTTCATGTTCCAGTGCTATTGTATAGTCTGAAAAGAATCCTTGATAATAACAATAATTGAGGACATCTGTCTGATGATTTCTTGTTTCGGGAGTATCTCTTTCTATGTGAAACAGAATCCCGTCACCGGAAGAAAACGGAACAACAAAAACATCATTCAGCTGATTTTCATCTATAAAATTCTGAATCAGTATCATATCTTTTTCGATACTGCCTGTATCAGAAACAGCATTTCCGATGACGGGAGAACCAGCTTGAACGGACAGCATGACTGCGATGATTCCTGCAACAAATCTGAATTTTTTCATAATATATCACCTCAAATTGAATTTTTCAAAACAAATTCTTACATGATACCGGAGTCTGACAGCAGATTCCGGAAATCTTCTGGACTGATGTTGCTGTTCCGGAACAGATACCAGACATCTTCTCCTGTGAACTGCACCGCGGCGGCCGTTCCGAAAGGAAAATTCTGTACAAGATAAGCATTTCCGATACCTTCGATAAATCGGGTTGTTCCGTCCGGATAGCTGACAGTCACATCCACCGTATCGAACCATTCGCCGACAGCTTCTTCCGGAACGAAATATCCTGTCACGTTAAAGGGGACATCTTCTTCAGCGACTGCATTCTGACCGGATGCGGACTGCGTCAGATGCAGAACTATCCGGCTGAAAAGTTTTGCAGTTCCGATGGGTTCGATTTCTTCGGGAATATCTTCGCAGGGAATTTCAGTATTTTCTGTTTCCTGTTCTGTTTCTGTCTCCTCAGCGAGGATTTCTGTAGGATGCTGTTCTGTTGCGGGCTGAATCTCTGTTTCCGTACTGATTTCAATTACCTGTTCCGTAGTGATGACAGTTTCCGGAACGATGGTATCTGTTTCGGGAACAGGAATTTCTTCTGCCGGAATGATTTCCGGAGCAGGTTCTGACGGTTCGGGGATGATTTCTGTTTTGATTTCGTTATGGGTTTCTGCAACGGAGGAAGTTTCAGAGATTGCAGAAGTCTGCATAACAGAGGGCAATGTTTCTGCGGAAACTGTTTCCGTAAGGAGAATGCTTTCAGATTCCGCCGGTATTTCAAGAGAAATCCGATTTTCAGAATTATCAGGATTAGTTTCAGTCTCGGAGCGGATTTCTGTTTCTGAAGTTTCCGGAATTTCAGAAACAATCACCGAATCCGCCGGAATATCCGGAATTTTCGGGAGAGCCTGTTTATCCTCCCAGATATGCAGTCCAATCAAAACCGCGAAACTGAAACTTGCCATCACGGGGGCATATCTGTAGACGAGTATTTTTTGACGCTGTTTTTTCCGAAGATAATCATCACGGGCAGACAGCACTGCATCCGCCATTTGTTTATAAGTTTTCATAGCAAACGCCTTCCTTTTCGAGTTCTGATTTCAGTGCTTTGCGAGCGTTATACAGGAAATTTTCAATCTGCTTGCGGGTTTTGTGCATGACTTTGGCAGTTTCATCATTGGAGAAATTCTCGAAATAGGCGAGATAAATCACCTGCTGATAATCCTGTTTCAGATTGCAGATTGCTCGGTGAACAGCGATTTTCTGTTCTTCTTTGAGATAATCCTGTTCCAAGTCGTGCATATCCGACAGTTCGGAGAGTTCGTCAAGAGTGGCATAATGCCGTAATTTCCGGAGCGCATCGAGGGTGACATTTCTTCCGATGGCATAGAGCCATGTCTTGAACGAACTTTTTTCTCTGAACTTTGGTTTTTTAATGGCAAGCTTGATGAAAGTATCCTGTACGCAGTCCTCGGCAAGACTGAGGTTGTGGGTAAAACTATTCAGGTATAACAGAAGACCGTCTTTATAATCTCTGATTAATTCGACCATTCCGCTGTCATCGCCTGAAAGGAAACGGCGGTAGCTACTTGCACCGTTGTCCATGTGGAAACTCCTTTCTGAGCTTTTCACTTATTAGACGGAGGCAGTGAGCTGAAACACTAAGTGATTTTTGAAAAAATTTTAAAAATTTTTCAGAAATTTTCAATCCGCGATGAACATGGCATCACCGAACGAGAAAAAGCGATATTTTTCGGCAACAGCGGTTCTGTAGGCGTTCATAGTGTTATCATAACCCATGAAGGCAGAAACCAGCATGATAAGAGTCGATTCCGGAAGATGAAAGTTTGTGATTAATCCGTCAATGACTTTAAATTCATAACTGGGATAGATGAAAATATCAGTATCACCTTCGCAGGCGGTCAGGCCGTCAGGACATCTCTGAGCGGCGGATTCGAGTGTCCGGCAGGAGGTTGTGCCGACTGCAATCACGCGGCCGCCGTTTTTCTTGG